>JBGPHB010000310.1:0-5997 GCA_041484155.1 Bryobacteraceae bacterium | reverse complement strand
GCTGCGCAGCTTCGTCAACGTGTATCTGAACGACGAAGACATCCGTTATCTGAAAAAGGACGCGACTGCAGTGGCATCGGGGGACACGCTGTCGATTGTCCCGAGTATCGCGGGAGGAGCGGCGGGCGTCGCGGCGCCGCCGGTCATTCTCTCGAACGAAGAGATCCTGCGGTATTCGCGCCACCTGATCATGCCGGAAGTGGGCATGGAAGGGCAGTTGAAACTTAAGAACGCGAAGGTGCTGCTGGTGGGCACGGGCGGGTTGGGCGCGCCGATGGGCTTGTATCTGGCTGCCGCCGGGATCGGCCGCATCGGACTCGTCGATTTCGACGTGGTCGATTTCACCAACCTGCAACGCCAGGTGATTCACGGCACCAAGGACGTGGGGCGGAAGAAGCTCGACTCGGCCGCCGATCGCATGCGCGACATCAACCCTAACGTCCAACTGGATCGCTATGAGGTTGCGCTCACCAGTGAAAATGCGCTGGACATTCTTTCCGGGTACGATCTGGTGGCCGACGGCACGGACAATTTCCCCACGCGTTACCTGGTGAATGACGCCTGCGTGCTGCTCAAGAAGCCGAATGTTTACGGTTCGATTTTCCGTTTTGAAGGGCAGTCGACGGTGTTTGCCTATCCTGGAGGGCCGTGCTACCGGTGCTTGTATCCCGAGCCGCCACCGCCTGGGTTGGTCCCGAGTTGCGCTGAGGGCGGGGTGCTGGGCATTCTTCCGGGAATGATTGGGATCATGCAGGCGACTGAAGTCGTAAAGCTGATCCTGGGCGTGGGCGAGCCGCTGGTTGGGCGGCTGGTGTTATACGACGCGCTGGCCATGCGTTTCCGCGAGTTGAAGCTGCGCAAGAATCCTGAGTGCCCGGCCTGCGGCGATCATCCGACCATCACGAAGCTCATCGACTACCAGGAATTCTGCGGTATCCCGCAACACGAGCCTGCGCCTGCTCCCGGAGTTAGCGAATGGGAGATCGACCCTGCGGAAGTGAAGAAGAAGATTGACCGCGGGGATCGGTTCCTGCTGCTCGATGTGCGCGAGCCGCACGAGTACCAGATCTGCAATATCCCCACGGCCAAGCTGATTCCGCTCGGCGACTTGCCGAAGCGGGTCAACGAACTGGACAGTTCCGTCGAGATCGTCGCGCACTGCAAGAGCGGCGTTCGAAGCGGGAAAGCAGTTGACTTCCTGCGGCAGGCTGGGTTCCGCAAAGTGAAAAATATGAAGGGTGGGATTTTGGCTTGGAGCGATAGGGTCGATCCGAGTGTGCCGAAGTATTGATGATGAATATCGCGGTCGCGCTGTCCCTGGGTACGCTCGTTTTGCCGATAGCCGGCGCCGAGCGTTGGGACGTGGGGCTGACACAGAGTGGCGCCCGAATCGAAGCGATCGCGATCCCAGGTCCCACCGCCTCCGCGCCGACAGTGTTGCTCATGGGCGGGCTGGCTGGAAATGACGAATCGGTCCGCATCGTCACTCAGGAAGCTCGAAAAGCCAAGTCGCGCCGGTTCCGTCTCCTGGCGATTCCTCTCGCCAATCCGGACCAGAGCAAGCTTCACTTTCCGCCGGCTGGGGTTGCCTATAAGGACAACCCGGAATCGCATGCGCTGTGGCGATGGATTGCGATCCAAGCCCCTGACCTGGTTCTGATCGTCGGGGAAGACTTTGGAATGGCGGAGGCGCTGTCGCAGAACGTGGTCGCCGGAGTCGGCCGCATCCCAGCTCGACGGGTCCCTGCAACGGCCGGAATCCTGAACTCTCTGCCCAAGAAGATTCCGCAATCCGATGCGCACCGCGAGATTGTTCGCCGGCGCAGCCGCTCGCCGCGACAGATCGCCGAGGAGCTGGCGCAATTCTACGGACACGACTTCGACCAGCCTGTGTACATCAATGCCATCGCGCTCATCGGCCAGCTTCGGCTGGGGCACCTGGCCGACGTCGAACGCATTCTCGCCCCGTATGTGAACGGAGAGAAAAACAGTCTGGCCAGGCCGTCGTCGCTCAGCCTGGCCGGGCAGCTCGTGTTCGGCGAGTTGGCGCAACGCACCGGGGACGCACGCTACGTCGAGATCGTGCGCAAGACCGCCGATCTCGGGTTCACCGCGACGGGTGAGATGAAGGAATCGATGCCGTTCCACGACGAGTACAGCGATTCGGTTTTCATGGCGTGCCCGATCGTCGCGAAGGCCGGCAAGCTTACAGGAGAACGCAAGTATTTCGACATGGCCGCACGACACCTCGCGTTCATGCAGAAGCTGGTTCTGCGTCCCGATGGTCTATATCGCCATCAGCCTCTGACCGATGCCGCGTGGGGACGCGGGAACGGCTTTCCCGCGTTGGGACTTGCGCTCACACTTTCCGATTTTCCTAGGGACCACCCGGAGTTTGGGCGCATGCTGCTTGCGTTCCAGCAGCACATGTCGAAGCTGGCTCAATTTCAGGACGAAAACGGCATGTGGCGGGAAGTGGTCGACCACGCGGGTTCCTACTCCGAATTCACGGCAACGGCGATGATCGCCACCGCTTACTTGCGTGGCATCCGCAACGGCTGGCTTGACGGCGCGGCGTATCAGCCACGGGTCGACGAGGCCTGGCAGGCCATCTCGGCGCGTGTCGGGTCGGCGGGTCAGTTGGTGGATGTATGCGAATCCACTGCGAAACAGCAATCACTGCGCGACTACCTTGAACGAGCCGCGATTCTGGGCCGCGACCCGCGCGGCGGGGCGATGGCATTGCTGTTCGCAACCGAAATGGCGGATTTGCAATGATCGCCGTTTCAGAACCAACGCGTCGGATCTGTGCGACCAGTGTTTCCTTGGTCTCGGTATGACGTGGCTCGGCGCTTTCTTGCCGTTTGCCGGATTCGGGAAGACATCGTGCCCAGTTCCATGACGCTTCAGGACGTATCCGGCATCGCGGAGTTCCCGATCATGGACTGTATCATTTCGCGCTGTCCAACTCCACTTTCTGTGACGCAAGCCGCCCCCGCACCCAGGCGAGCCCTGGCTGGGCGTCCGGGTACTTGCGGGCGGCAATCTCGAGGTGTGTGGCGGTTTCCGCCGTGGCTCGGCTCTGCTGCAATAGCGCGAGCCCCAGCACATAGTGAGCGATTTGAGATGCGGGCGCGAGTCGCACCGCTCGGCGGCCGGCCTGCTCTGCCTCTACGGAACGACGTAACGCGAGTAGCGCCCAAGCTTTGTTGGACTCCACAACGTCGGAGTTCGGGTCGATGACCAGGGCCCTTTCAAGGTGCGCCAGCCCCCGCAACGGCTCGCCCTCCTGCAAGAACAATTGCCCAAGATAAGCGTGCGCTTCAAAGTAATCCGGATCCGAGCGCGTCGCTGCAGCAAGGTATTGGATGGCTTGGGAGCGCCGCCCGGTCTGCATCGCTCGTATTCCCCGGTCAAAGTCTTTACGCGCCGCTCTCGATGGCTTGTGTGCAACGCGCTGCATCGAAATTAAGTCGCCCCTGACGCCTTTGATCTGGGCGCTTCTTACCCCTGGGTCGTCATCGAAATCCGGCGAGCGCCCGGTCAGGTTGGCTACACTCTCGGATTCGTGTGGGCGAATAGGGACGTTGGGTTCGATGGCTTGCGCGACGAGCGGATTGACCCATTCCACGATTCCCAGAAGCAGGGCAAGGAGGGCGGTCTGTCGAATTTTGAGCATTCGAAGCCCGGTCACGCTGTGGATTATTGGGCCGTACGGGACGGGTGGCAAGCTACTTGTTCATTCCCTGGAAAATGGCTGAAAACACTGGAACTGCCGCATATTGTTCCTGGGGCAAGTGTGCGATATACGTGCGTTCAGGTGATAGACTTGAATGCCAGAGGAGGCGAATCGCACGGTGGTATCGAGGGGTCCGATCCGGTTCGGTGTCTTCGAACTCGATGTCGATGCCGGCGAATTGCGCAAGCGCGGAGTCCGAATCAAGCTCGAACAACAACCGCTCTCGGTTCTGCTCTTGCTGCTGGACCACGCCGGTGAAGTGGTGACTCGGGACGAACTGAGAGCACAATTATGGCCGGATGGAGTTCACGTAGATTTTGATCGCAGCTTGAACAAGGCGGTGGTGAAGTTGCGCGAGACGCTCGGGGATCTTGCGGAGTCGCCCCGCTTCATTGAGACCAAGCCGCGGCAGGGATACCGCTTCATTGCTCCGGTGGAACGCGGCGCCACCGAGAGACGAGAAGAACCACGGCCGCCCCAGCGAGCGCGGGTTTGGGTGGCATGTGCCGCCGTAGTCGTTGTGTTGGGCGCCGGAGCCGTTGCATGGAGCGCGCTCCGGCCGGTACCGCCCCAGATTCGCTCGATCGCCGTACTGCCGCTACGCAATCTCTCGGGCGACCCGGCTCAGGAGTATTTTGCGGACGGCATGACTGAGTCGCTCACCAACAGCCTTGCCCAACTTCATGGATTGACTGTGATTGCTCACTCGTCCGTGGTGCGCTACGGAGAGGCCTCTAGGGACATACCGAAGATCGCGCGCGAGTTGGCGGTAGACGCCGTGGTGGAAGGCGCGGTCGAGCGTTCGGGTACCCGTGTGCGCATCACGGCGCAACTGATCGACGGGACCACCGCCCGCCATCGCTGGGCCAGGAGCTACGAGCGCGAAGCGCGTGACATGCCGACGCTAGACAGCGACATTGCGCGGGCCATTGCCGAGGAGCTTGAGATCGAACTGACGCCAGACCAACGGGCCCGCTTCGCCGCCCCGCGCTCAATTGACCCGGCCGCCCGGGAAGCGTTCCTTTTGGGGGATTACAGTCGCCGGAGAGGTGGCGATGGCATTCGCTGCATCCAATTTCTACAGGAGGCGATCGAAAGGGATCCTGGTTTTGCGGCCGCCTATGCCGCGCAAGCCGAGTGTTACCCATCCGTGATCATCTCCAGTCGGCTGCCCGCGAAGGAGGGCATCCCACGGTGGAGAGCCGCGGTGACCCGAGCTATGGAGCTGGATGGCGACTCGGCGGAGGCTCATCATGCGCTGGGCCGTTTCCTGATGTCGAGCGATTGGAACTGGCGCGACGCGGAGAGAGAGTTCCAGACCGCCATTCGACTGAACCCCAACCTTGCGTCAGCTCATGGTGACTATGCCCGTAATTTGGCAACCACCGGGCGGCTGGAGGAGGCCGTCCGCGAGCAGAAGCGGGCGGTCCGGCTCGACCCGCTCTCGGCCGGGATTAACGGGGACCTGGGACAGCTTCTCACTTGGGCGCGGCGGTATGATGAAGCCCTCGAACTAAGTCCGATGCTCGCTGCTCACGGGAGTCCGCTTGTACTGCATTTTGTCAGGGGAAGTGTCTACGAACAGAAAGGGAACTGGGAGCAGGCTATTTCGGAATTCCGGTGGCGTCAGCCGGAGGTCGATGAAGACAGGGTTGAAGCCCACTCCTTGGGGTCACTGGGGCACGCCTATGCGATCGCCGGAAGAAGAGAGGAAGCGCTGAAGCTGCTGGCAAGGCTCACGGAATTATCCCCCAGGAAGCACGGCGTCCCCTGGGAAATGGCAGTGATCTACGCGGGGCTCGGAGACAAAGACCACGCGTTCCAATGGTTGGATAAGGGTTACGACGAACGGCCCAACTGGATGTTGTCCATCAAGGTGGACCCGCGCATGGACCCCTTGCGCTCCGATCCGCGGTATCACGAATTGCTGCGGCGCATGGGCTTGCCGCAGTAAGGAGAATCAGCGGTGCCGTCTGTTGGCACTGCTTGCCGGCGTTGAAGCGCTTTTCGGCTTCGTGCGGACGGTGCCGAATATCGAGTTCAGCGACCGGCGCCGAACTCATGGTAACTCACGGACACGTCTATACTGAAAGCGGAGTTCGCCACGGCGATGGATTACGTCGAACTACGAGATGGCGGTTACTATGTCACAGGAACCCGAGTTTCCTTGGATTCCGTGGCCTATGCATTCCTGCGCGGGGAATCCGCGGAGGGAATCGCGGAATCCTTCCCGGCCCTGAGCCTCGAACAGATATTCG
>JBGPHB010000309.1:0-5998 GCA_041484155.1 Bryobacteraceae bacterium | reverse complement strand
TGCTCACGCGGGTGGAGCCCGACGTCGTATTGCTCCAGGAATCCGCGAATGCGAATCCCGACGAGTGGCCCGAAGGCTGGTCGATTTACAACGCGGGTCCGTTGGTGGTCGCCTCGCCGCACCGGATCACCCCGGTGGGCACATCGCAGGATCACTATCCACCCTCCGAGTGGCCGCCGATCGACAGCGTGGTATGCGACGTGGAAACGCCCCGGGGGACCTTTCACGTGTGCGATGTCCATCTTCGCACGCCGCGAGAGGGCCTCTCGCAGGTGCTCGACCGCTCGGTTGTGCTCAGCCCGGCGAGGAGCGACGCTGTGGACCAGGAGACCGCGGACCGTGATGCCGAGTCTCGAGAATTGCGGACTCGGCTTCGCGAGTACGGCGAGCCGATTCTCATTGCCGGCGACTTCAACATGCCGTGCGAAAGTGCAATTTTTCGGCGGCATTGGGGAGATTTATCCGATGCGTTCAGTCAACGAGGGTGGGGCTTCGGGTACACGAAAAATACGTCGGTTGGGCCGATCACATACGGAACTCGTATCGATCACATCTTAGCTTCACCGACATGGAGCATTCACAAGTGTTGGGTCGGTCCCGATATCGGCTCCGACCACCTTCCACTGATCGCCGAGCTCAGTGAAAATACGACGAACTGACTGTCATCCCTTCGCTCAACATGACCGATGCACGACAGGAAAAACACCTCGTGCGACGTATCGTTGGAATGCCTACCAAGAACTGACACCAAGAAGGACATCCCGTGAAATCGCCGACACTCAACGCACTGACATTCGACGTCGAGGATTTCTTCCACGTTCACGGGTTTGCGGATGTGATTTCGCGCTCGCAGTGGGACGATTTCCCTCGACGGGTCGCCGACAGCACTCGGCTCATTCTGCGGCGATTGAGCCAATTCGACGTTCGTGCGACGTTCTTTGTGCTGGGATGGGTTGCCGACCGGGAGCCGGACTTAATTCGAGAAATCGCGGATAATGGCCACGAACTGGCTTGCCATGGGTATTGGCATCGGGCGGTTTTCGACCAAACGCCCGACGAGTTTATGGACGACGTCGAGCAATCGCTTGCGGCGATCCGCAAGGCCGTTCCTGGGTCGGTGGTGCTCGGTTATCGCGCCCCTACGTTTTCGATTGTTGCTCGGTCGCTCTGGGCGCTTGACATACTGGAAAAACTGGGGCTGCGATACGATTCGAGTATTTTCCCCTGTCGCGGACATGATCGATACGGTGTCCCTGACGGATGTCGCACCGCTCACCGCGTACGTGAGCATCTTTGGGAGATTCCGCTGAGCACCTACCGATTGTTCCGCGTTAACCTGCCTGTGGCTGGCGGGGGTTATTTTCGCCTTTATCCATCCTTCCTGACGCGTCTAGCCATTCGGCGTCTCAACGCCTCAGGCATTCCCGCGGTGGTCTACCTACATCCATGGGAGTTTGACGTGGACCAACCGGTTGTTACTCAAGCAGGCCGGCAGTCTCGCTTTCGACACTATGTGAACATCGGCAAGACCGAACGTCGCTTTTGCCGACTGCTGCGTGACTTTCATTTTGCGCCGATCTGCGATGTCTTTGCATCGGAACTGGCGCTGATCGACAATGAACGGAATCGTTCACTTAGGTTTGAACAGCTGCATCGTGGCAGGGTTTCGATTAGGACTGACGTCGCGACAGCCAAGGTTGACCGTGAATATCTGTAGTGGGGACGACGCTATGTTATCGCAAGACTGCCTGACTGTCAGGAACGCAGTTGACCGGATGGCAGAGTCGCGTCCTCGCGACGTGGTTTTGACGGGCGCCGAAACAGGATACGAAGTCGCGTACGCGGATCTCCGCCGACAGTGCAATGAACTTGTCCAGAGGTTTTTCAGTCTCGGTCTATCCAAGGGAGATAAGGTTGCCTTCATGTTGGACAATGGCCTCTTTACGTCAGGTCTCCTGCTGGGGGCTATGTACGGGAGCTTTGTGCCGGTCCCGCTCAACGTCCGGGCGGGTCGATTACACTTGGCCTATGTGCTGGATCATTGTGACGCTGCCGTCGTTTTCGTATCCGCCGATTATCTCCCGATGGTATCTGAGATTCAGGGGGAACTGGGGCAAACGCTTTTAGTGATCCAAGCAGACGAGGAAAGTGGCCCCGATTGGACAATAGCTCGGCATTCGGTCAGGCCACTCCCCGACGTACACGGCGATGATGATGCCCTGCTGATGTACACGTCCGGTAGCACTGGTCAGCCGAAAGGAGCAATCCTGAGCCAGCGCAACATTGTCGCCGCCGGGTGGAATTCTGTTGCCGCGCACGACCTGTCGGCCCAAGACCGCAGTTTGTGCGTGTTGCCATTGTATCACATCAACGCGATCACCGTGACCTTGATGTCCAGCATACTGGTTGGCGGTACCGTGATCATGCCGCACAAATTCTTGGTTCGTTCCTTCTGGACTTGGATTACAGAATATCGGTGCACTTGGTCGGCTCTTGTGCCGGGCATCATTTCTCAGCTTTTGGATTGGATCGACCCCTGCGCGGAAGGTATGGCAGAAGGGCTTCGGCAGATACGTTTCATGCGTTCCTCTTCCGCGCCGCTGGCTCCTTCGCTACATCGAGCCTTCGACGAGCGATTCCCAATTCTGCTGATTGAGGCCATGGGTTCGACTGAGGCGGCGGGAAATGTCTTTTCTAACCCGTTGCCACCGGGAAAAAACAAAATCGGTTCGCCTGGAAAGCCGTTCGGGTTCGAAGCCAAGGTTGTAGATCGCGCCGGGAACGATGTTCCCCAAGGGCAGCCCGGGGAGATCGTCCTGCGGGGACCTAGCATCATGAAGTGCTACTACAAAAACCCCGAAGAGACTTCGTCCGCGCTAGCACATGACGGATGGCTGCGAACCGGCGACTTGGCCTGCGTCGATGAGGACGGCTATTTCTTCATTGTTGGCCGGGCCAAGGAATTGATCCTCAAGGGAGGCATGAACATCGCTCCTCGCCAGATTGACGAGGCTCTGGAAGCCCATCCCGCGGTTCTAGAAGCTGCTGTGGTGGGGATCCTCGACCATTATCTTGGCGAGGACATCATCGCGTTTGCCGTTCTGCGTCCCAATGCATCGGTAGATGTGGGAGAACTCCTGGATTTCTGTGAATCGCAATTAGGCAGCTTCAAGACCCCGAGCAGAATCCATCTCGTCGAGGAACTCCCCAAGGGACCTTCCGGAAAGGTCCAACGTTTGCGCCTGGTCGAACAATTCAAGGAGCTCTGCCAATCGAGCCGAACTTACGCGCGCGCGAATGGCCAGAGCGCCGTCCAATCCGTGCCCGAGTTCAAAGCACCGCGAACTCCTGTGGAGGAGCTGATTGCCGAGGTCTGGTCGGTGGCCCTCAAAGTGAATAATGTCGGCGTCAACGATAACTTCTTCGGACTTGGCGGGCACTCGTTGCTGGCCATCGAGACCCTGTTTCGCATCCGAAAGCGCTTGGCGGTTGATTTGTCCCTCAACGATTTCTTCACCCACGCAACCGTGGCTCGTCAAGCCCAGTTGGTGAACGAACGGCTTTTCGGAAGCCACGACGCTGGAAAGCCGACGTCGACCGAAAACGAAGGAGCGATCATTGATCCTCCTCACGTGAGACGGGCTGTTCTCGAAGAAATCATTCACCAGAGGTGCAATGACATAAGCCGCGATGTGACGATTCCTCCCAGAGATCGGACGTCGGTGTGTCCACTTTCGCACGCCCAGGAGAGGCTCTGGTTTCTTGAGCAACTCTATCCGGGCATGCTAGCATATAACGAGCCTGAGGCGATCCTCCTGAAGGGAGAGCTCGATCCACACCTGCTCGAAGACGCGCTGAACGTCATCGTCGCGCGACACGAAGCACTGAGGACACGGATCCGGGTTGACGAGGGCCGGCCTGTTCAATTCGTCTGTGACGATTGGCGGCTCAAACTTGCGACGGTCGACCTTACCGCCATGGTAGTGAACGACCGCGAAGCCGCGGTACAGCATCGACTGGACGAAGAAACTCGCCGATCCTTCGATTTGTCCGCCGCACCGCCGATTCGGGCGATGTTGCTGCGCCTAGGCCCAGAAGAGCATGTCTTCGTTCTGACATTGCACCATGTCATCTGCGATGGATGGTCCATGGGGATCTTCTATCGCGACCTGGGGGAAGTCTATCGGGCGCTCCATCAAGGCCGGCCTCACAATCTTTCTCCTTTGCGGATTCAATATGGGGACTATGCCGTCTGGCAGCGGCGACAGGTCGACGAAGGAAACCTGGTCGAGGAACACCTGGCCTTTTGGACAGAGTACCTCGCAGGAGCGCCTGCAGCCCTTGAAATGCCGACGAAAGGGCCACGGCCGGCGATCTTTTCGCACGAGGGCGAAAAGCAGTCGCATCCTCTGGGCGCGGCGCCCTTGAGGGGCCTTCGGGTTCTCAGCCAGCGAGAAGAGGTCAGCCTTTTCATGATCCTCACTGCTGCATTCAACGTCCTGCTTCACCGCTATACGAGTCAGGAAGATATCGTTCTGGGTGTCCCAATCGCCAATCGCGATCGACCCGAGCTGCTGGAATTGTTCGGCTTCCTGATCGATTTTCACGCGCTGCGTACGGACCTCTCGGGAAATCCGACGTTTCGCGAGGTGATATCGCGTGTTCAGCGTGGGATGCTGGAGGTCAATGCGCACCGTGCGATACCGATCGAGAAAGTAGTCGCGGCACTCCGGCCGCAGCGCGACTTGTCCCGCGGTCCGCTTTTCCAGGCAATGTTGATCTGGAAAGATCAGCACGTGCAGATGCAGTCCATCGACTTGGAGGGGCTCTCCGTCTCGCACGTGCCGGCGCATCCGAAAAGCGCCAAGTGGGACCTGACCCTGTGGCTGACCGACGTGGGCGACGATCTCTGGATCGAGGTCGAATATTGCACGTCAATTTTCAGCGCCGAGATGATTCGGCGAATGGTCGAGCAATTTCAACATCTGCTCTCAGAGGTCGTGGCCGATCCGTTACGTCGGATCGACGAACTGCCCCTGCTGCCTGACGCCCAACGTGAGCAGATGCTCGTGGAATGGAACCGGACAGCGAGCGAATACCCGCGTGAAACCTGCCTGCACGAACTGTTCGAGGCACAGGTCGAACGAACACCCGAGGCGCCGGCCGTGGTGTGCGGTAAGCAAGAACTCACCTATCGCCAACTCAATGCCCGGGCCAACCAACTGGCGCACCATCTGAGGGAATTAGGAGTCGGGCCCGAGGTCCTTGTCGGCGTGTGCTTGGACCGCAGCCTGGATATGGTGGTCGGTTTACTGGGCATCCTGAAGGCGGGGGGCGCTTATGTCCCGCTGGATCCCGCCTATCCCAAGGACCGCGTCGCCTTCATGCTCCAGGATAGCCAGGCCTCCGTGCTGCTGACGCAGCGAACGCTCGTGGAGGACCTGCCTGCCCATTCGGCCAAGGTGATTTGCCTGGACAGAGATTGGCCGCGAATCGGCGTTCAGCCTGACGGCAATTTGACTCCGGTCGCGGGTGCCACGAATCTGGCCTATGTCATCTACACGTCCGGATCGACGGGCAAGCCCAAGGGAGTACAGATTCCGCATCGGGCGGTCGTCAACTTCCTGAGCTCGATGCAAAGCAAGCTTGGGCTCACGAAAGACGATGCGTTGCTAGCCGTGACTACCCTATCGTTCGATATCGCCGGCTTGGAATTGTTTCTGCCGTTGACCACCGGAGCGCGCGTGGTGATTGCCAATAGCGACGTGACCGGGGACGGCCATCGACTTTCGGCGCTGATGAAGAATTGCGGCGCCACCGTCATGCAAGCGACACCGGTGACGTGGCGGCTGCTGCTCGAGGCCGGTTGGGAAGGTAGCCCAGGACTGCAAATACTTTGCGGAGGAGAAGCCTGGTCATCGGACCTGGCCAAGGAGCTATTGCGGAGGAGCGCAACGCTATGGAACGCGTATGGGCCGACGGAGACGACGATCTGGTC
>JBGPHB010000308.1:0-6001 GCA_041484155.1 Bryobacteraceae bacterium | reverse complement strand
TTCGAGAGCGAGAAAATCTCCACCGCGACTTCTTCGGCCCCCTCCACTTGCAGGATGCTGGGCGCTTTGTAGCCGTCGAAGCACAGATCGGCGTAAGCGAAGTCGTGTACCACCATGGTTCCGTGATGCGACGCCAGGCGAATAATCTCACGAAAGAAATCGAGATCGACGCAGTGCGTCGTGGGGTTGTGCGGGAACGAGATCAAGATCATCCGCGGCGTGCGCGCCGACTTCCGGTACAGATCTTCGAGCGAGTTCAGGAAGCCCGCCGGATCGGGCATCGGCAGCATGCAGGCGTGGCCCTCGGCCATGATCACGCCGTATTGGTGAATCGGATAGCAGGGATTCGGAGAGACGACCGCGTCGCCCGGCCCAACCACGGCGAACAGCAGGTGCGCCAGGGCATCCTTGGCGCCGATGGTGACAATGGCCTCTTTATCCGGATCGAGCGTGACGCCATAGTTGGTCTGGTAACGCTTGACGATCTCTTCGCGCAGATGCGGAATGCCGCGCGAAGCCGAGTACCGATGGTTGCGGGGATTGCGCGCCGCTTCCACCAGCTTGCTGACGATCGGACGCGGCGTGGCTCCGTCGGGATTGCCCATGCCCAGGTCGACCACGTCGAGCTGCGCCGCGCGCGCCTTGGCTTTCATCTCGTTTATGACGGCGAAGACGTAGGGCGGAAGTTTCTTGATTCGATAAAATTCCTGATCCGCAGGTTCCATCTATTTATTCTAATGTGGCGCGAGCTTTAGCTTCTTTCGGGCGCATCGGAACAGGAAAGCCGGCCTGGAGGCCGGCTCGCCGCCAGGACTGGCTGCCCCACGTCTGAGATGATGGAACATTGCGTCCCTCGCCGCTGCTCGCCATCTTTCTGATCGTCGCCGTGGATGTGCTTGGGTTGACGATCATGATCCCGCTCCTGCCGTTCTATGCCGAGAAACTCGGGGCGAGCCCCATTCAAGTCGGGATGCTGATCGGCGTGTACGCCGCCTGCCAGCTGGTTTCCGGACCCCTGCTCGGACGGCTATCGGATTTCACCGGGCGCAGGCCGCTTTTGCTGGTGAGCCAGGCGGGCACGCTGATCGGGTTTCTGATTCTGGCATTCGCGCCTTCGCTGTGGGTGGTATTCCTGTCGCGGATCATCGATGGCGCCACGGCTGGTAATCTTTCTCTGGCACAAGCCTACATCTCCGACATAACGCGCCCCGAAGAACGCGCCAAGTCGTTCGGCGTAATCGGCATCGCCTTTGGGATGGGTTTTCTCATCGGCCCGGCGATCTCCGGATACCTGGCGAAGTTCGACTATCGCGACCCAATCTACGCGGCAGCGGGGCTCTCGGCCACCAGCATTCTGGCAACGTACTTTCTACTGCCCAAAGTCGCGGCTGCCAAGAACGCGGCAGCGGGTCCGGGAGGACGGCGTTTGTCACTGCTGCAATGGGGCGAATACGCGGTCTATTTCCGCCAGCCGCGACTGGCAACGCGATTGTGGCAGTTCCTCGCTTTCTCGTTCTCGTTCGCGATGTTCATTGGGGGTTTTCCACTATTCGCGGAACGACGGCTCACCTGGCACGGAGCGCCCTTCGGACCTGAGCAAGTCGGATATTCTTGGGCCTACGCTGGTTTTCTCGGCATCTTCCTGCAAGGACCCGCGTTGGGACGGCTGGTCAAGCGCTTCGGCGAGTCCAGTTTGAGCCGTGTCGGGTTCGCCGCGTACGCGGCCGGCTATGCAACGCTCGCCTTCTGTCATTCCATCCCGGTACTGATCCTGGCGACCACGATCCTCGCCCTTGGCAGCCTGGTCCGGCCGACGCTCACCAGTCTCATCACCCAAGCCGCGCCTCGCGACGAACAGGGGGTGGTCCTCGGTCTTACGCAGTCCCTCACATCCCTTGGCCAGATCACGGGTCCGCCGCTGGCCGGATTTCTGATCCAACATGGCGTCTTGAGCGGATGGGGCCTGACGGCTGCGGCGATCGGCGCGGTCGGCTTAGCGATTGCATCCCGTGCACCCTCAGTGGAGTAAGACGCTTCCAAATCGACACTTAGTACCTATACCCCCTCCGGTCGACCGTCGATCTAACCCACCTAAGGGGAAGTGTGAATCACCTCACGATATTTGCTTGTGAATCGCAGCCGATTGTGATCGAAGGATTAACGAAAGTGCTTTCGGGATGCGAGGATTTGGAGTACGCCGGGTCCGCTGCCAGCTTGAGCGACTCGCTCGCCGTGTTGCGGGAGAAGCATCCGGATATTATTCTTGTCGACCAGTCGCCCGGTTTGAAAGTCGTCTTCCAGTTCATCTCCGACGTGAAGAGCACCTCGGCCCGCTGCCAGCCGGTGCTGTGGGTGAATGATCTGGCTGAGATCGACTGCTTTCGCGCTTTGCAGCTCGGCGCACGCGGCATTCTAAAAAAAACGCTGGCGGTAACCTCGATCCTCGAGTGCCTGCGGTCCGTCGGCCAGGGTAACGTGTGGATTGAGAATTCGCTGTCGGACCATGTGCTCGGCTCCGTTGACCGGCGCTCCGCACCTCGGCTTACGCCGCGCGAAAAGGAAATCGTTCATCACGTCTGCGGAGGACTGAAGAACAAAGAGATCGCCGATGCGCTCGCGATCACGCCAGGTACCGTAAAGGTCCACTTGATGCACATCTTCGAGAAGACCGGCGTCAAGGACCGGTTCGAGCTGGCCGTGCACGGACGCCGCATGCTTGGCGTCGACCACGCCAGCGAAGTCGCCCGCGCCGAAAAGTTTGAAGAGAGCACGACCGCCTGAAGACGCTCGCGATCGATTTTCCGCTGTTCGCCGCCAGTTGCAACTCACTTGCTGATTTCTATTGACAACGACCGTGGCCTGGCTTAATCTAGGACCTTAGCGGTCCGAGATCGGGAGTAACCGGTTCGGAGGAGAAATAAATGCCAAGCGGTGCAACGATTTGCGACTCAGTCGCAACTGGAAAAGAACGGCGGGTGCTCCTCCAAGAGTTGACCGCGAAAGGGGTGCGCCTCACGGCCCAGCGCCGGACGATTGTCGAAGTCATTCAGGAAGCGGACGAGCATCTCGACGCCGCCTCGCTTCTCGAAGCGGCACGGAAGCGCGAGCCAAGCATTGACCGGGCCACGGTCTATCGGACCATTGAACTGCTGAAGAAGCTGCGGCTGGTGGACGAGTTGGACCTGATGCACCTCCATGGCGAAAAGCACTACTACGAAGTCAAGACGCGCCAGGATCACATTCATCTGGCATGCTTCCAGTGCGGACGGATCGAGGAGTATGTCAGCCCGCTGTTTGAGCAGCTAAAGAGTGAAATTGCGAAAAAGACCGGATTTGATGTACGCGTAACCCGGCTGGAAGTCGGAGGCCGCTGCCGGAACTGTTCCACTGGCTAAATCAGATCTCCGCGGCCAACTTTGGGAGAAGCACCGCGGAGACCTGTGTGATCGACAACCCGAAAGCTGACGACCTCTCTCATATTGTAGGGGAGTCAGCGACGGGTTTGAAGGAGAAAACCTGTTATGAATTTACTGATTCCCATCGCGGCGGGCTTTCTGTTCTGCCAAGCGCAGGCGCAGCCGGCTTCGCTACAGGGCCGGGTGCTGGATCCTGCCGAGGCCCCCATTGAAGGCGCGCGAATTACCGCGATCCCGGCGGGTCTCGCCTCAGGACCGGCGGTGGTCTCCGATCCGAACGGCGAATTTTCCCTGCCGCTTGAATCCGGCAACTATACGCTCAAGATTTTCAAGGAGGGCTTCGTCGAAGCTTCCCAGGCTGTCAGTGTTTCGCCAGGTGTACCGGGCCTACATGACATCGTGTTGCAAGTGGCCCCTGTGCACGGCGCGGTCACCGTCACCGACAGCGCCGGCTACGTAACGTCGGCCACGGCCAGTGGCACGAAAACGCTCACGCCATTGCGCGATGTCCCGCAATCCATCACCGTCGTGACCCAGGAGTTGATCAAGGATCAAATGATGATGAGCGTCGCCGACGTAGCCCGTTACATTCCCGGGATCAGCGTTCACCAGGGTGAAAACAATCGCGACCAGCTCATCATCCGGGGCAACAGCACGTCGGCGGATTTCTTCGTCAACGGAGTGCGGGACGACGTCCAGTATTATCGCGATCTCTACAACCTCGACCGCCTGGAGGCGCTGAAAGGGCCCAACGCCCTGATCTTCGGCCGCGGCGGCGCCGGAGGAGTCATCAACCAGGTGACCAAGGAAGCCGGATTCACGCCGCTGCGTGAAATCGATCTGCAAGGCGGTTCTTTCGGCAACAAGCGCTTCGCCTCGGACATCGACCAGCCCTTCAGCGACAAGGTGGCCTTTCGGCTTAACGGAATGGACGAAAACTCCAACAGTTTCAGGAAGTATGTGGGGCTCGAACGTTACGGAGTCAACCCGACACTGACGTTCACGCCTGGGAACGCCACCAAGATTACGGTTAGCTACGAAAATTTGCGGGACAATCGTACGGCCGATCGCGGGATCACGTCGTTTCAGGGACGTCCGGCCGACGTGCCGATTTCAACCTATTACGGCAATCCGAACGATAGCCGTGTGAGAGCGCTGGTCAATATCGGATCGGTCATGATCGAGCATCAAATCGGCGGCCTGAACATTCGCAACCGTTCGACCTTCGCCGACTACGACAGGGGCTACCAGAACTTCGTTCCGGGCGCCACGAGCGCGGACAAAGCGCAGGTTGCCCTCACCGCTTATAACAACGCCACGGCACGCAGAAATATCTTCAACCAGTCAGATTTTAGCTACGTGCTCTTCACGGGACGAATCCGGCACACGCTCCTGGGCGGGGTCGAAGCCGGCCGCCAGCTCACCGATAACTTCCGCAACACGGGCTTTTTCAACAACACCGCCACTAGTATTTCAGTGCCGTACTTGAACCCCACCATCACCACCCCGGTGACGTTCCGCCAGAGCGCGACCGATGCCGACAATCACCTCAAGACCAACCTGGGCGCGATCTACGTTCAGGACCAGATGGAGCTTTCGCGGTACGTGCAGGTGGTCGCCGGTGTCCGCCTCGATTATTTTGACCTGCAATATCACGACAATCGGACCGCCAACAATCTGCGCCGCATCGACGATCTGGTGTCGCCCCGCGCGGGAATCGTGTTCAAGCCGATTGCCCCGATCTCGATCTACGGCAGCTACAGCGTCTCCTATCTGCCCAGTTCCGGAGATCAGTTCTCCTCGCTGACCACGATCACGCAGCAAGTCAAACCGGAGAAGTTCAACAACTACGAGGTCGGGATTAAATGGGACCCTGCCCGCGATCTCTCGCTGACCACCGCGGTCTACCGGTTAGACCGGACCAACACCAGGTCAACCGATCCCAACGATCCCACCCTGATCATCCAGACCGGCAGCCAGCGTACCAACGGATTTGAAATCGGAGCCAACGGCCGCGTTACCCGCGCCTGGAGGATCGCCGGAGGGTATGCCTATCAGGATGCGTTCGTGACCTCCGCCACGGTATCCGCCCGCGCCGGCCTGCAGGTTGGCCAGGTGCCCCATCACATGTTCTCTTTCTGGAACAATTATCAGATCCTCCCCAGATTGGGCGCCGGCCTGGGGATCCTCAACCGGTCGGACATGTTTGCGGCCATCGACAACACCGTTACCCTGCCCAGCTATACGCGGGCCGACGCGGCGGTGTACTATTCCGTCTCCGAGAAAGTGCGCTTTCAGGTGAATGTGGAAAGCCTGTTCGACACGAAATACTACACCAACGCGGATAGCAACACCAACATCTCGCCGGGATTCTCGCGAGCGGTTCGGGTTGGGTTGATCGCGAGGTTTTAGCGTTTCGGAGTGACCCCGCCCTGACGGGCGGGGCTTTCGGCGGGGCTGCAACGTCGGTTGTAAACGCCGATTGCAAACACCAGGTGCAAACGTCAGTCGTAAACGTCGCTTGCAAACGCGCGACAAGCCCCGCCCGTCAGGGCGGGGTTCTACTTGTCTTCGGTAATTTGCTG
>JBGPHB010000307.1:0-6024 GCA_041484155.1 Bryobacteraceae bacterium | reverse complement strand
TTCCGATGGCGAACAAGTTCGCCGCGGACGGCGACCCGAAGACGCTCGGCGAAATCTACGCCTACGGGTTCCGCAACGCACACCGGCTTTCATGGGACACCGACGGAACGATGTTCGCGTCCGACATCGGGATGGACAACATTGAAGAAATCAACATCGTCCGCAATGGCGAGAATTACGGCTGGATGAAGCGCGAGGGCTACTTCGAGAACGGCAGGGCGCGTGGTGGCGCTCTCAAGGAGTTGTATCCCCTTCCGCCGGAGATTTTGGACGGGCGGGTGAAGGACGGATTTACTTACCCGGTGGTCGTCTACGATCACGACGAAGGGCGTTCGGTGAGCGATGGCTTCGCCTATCACGGGCGAATTCCCGCGCTTACGGGCAAGTTCGTGTTCGGGGACATTCAGACAGGACGCGTGTTTGTCTCCGACCTTGCGGCGATGAAAAAAGCCGATGACGGGATTCCCCGGACGGTCGCGCCAATCGAAGAGGTCCAGCTCTATGTACGCGATGCAAGCGGGAAGCGAGTGGACGTGTCGTTTCGCGAACTGGTCGAGAAGACCATGGGCGCCAGCGTCGCTCGAGCCGATCTGCACATCAGCCGCAGCCGCGACGGCGAGTTATTCCTCACCTCGAGGCAGGACGGGATGATCCGGATGCTCGTTCCGGATGATGGCGGCGCCGGGATCGCTCCCGTGAGCCGGTAGTCCGGCTGAGTTGGACTGAGTTAGAATTAGAGTTGTGAGCGTGATGGGAATTTCGGAGGCACGCGCCAGGTTTGGCGTATAACTCGCTGATTCAAATGAGGATTATCCTTGGAATCAGCGGGTTGGAAAACGCGGTCGCATTCAAGCGAGCGCAGTGGCCGGGATTGGATGAACGGGAATACCGCATTTCGCAGGGGCACGATTCGGCCGCGGCACTGCTCATTGATAACGAAGTGATTGCCGCCTCCGGGCAGGAGCGGTTCAGCCGCGAGAAACAAACCGGTCAATTTCCCTCCTCGGCGATCGAGTACTGTCTGGGCGCGGCCGGAATCAAGAGCAACCAGGTCGATGAAATCGCCCACGGTTTCGATTACTCGCCGTATCGCGAGATTTATACTCTGGACCCGGCATCGACACAGCTCTATTGCAAGGTTTTTTCCAAAGACGCGCTTCTCGAACAGGTGAGCCGGAACCTTCCGGGATTCTCGCTCGATCGCGTGCACCAGGTAGGGCATCACCTTGCCCATGCCGCCAGCGCGTATTTCACCTCGGGGTGGGAGGAGTGCCTGGTGGTGGTCAACGACGCGATGGGCGAAGTGCAGAGCATGACCGTCTATCACGCCCGCACCGGGAAGCTCGAAAAGCTGCGGGAAATCCCGGCCAGCGATTCGATCGGCATTCTGTACTCATTGGTTACGCTGCACCTGGGCTTCGACTTCAACTCGGATGAGTACAAGATCATGGGCCTGGCGCCTTACGGCGATCCGGCGCGCTTTCGCTCGTTTTTCGAACAGGCAGTCGACCTGCGTCCGGACGGCTCGATCCGCATTCCTGCGTTGCGACTCAACCGCACGCGGGAAGAACGGGAGAGCTATCTGGCGACACGCGCGCTGCTGGATCGCGATCTGATCGCCGCACGCGATCCCGGCGGGGAGATCACGGAGGCGCATCGTGACGTTGCCGCAGCCTTGCAGGAGTGTCTCGAGCGGGCCGTGCTTCACGTTTACGGACATTTTGGGCGCCGCACTGGTTTGCGGCGGCTGGCGTTGGCCGGAGGGGTATCGCTAAACTGCACGGCGAACGGACGGCTGGTCCGCTCGGGGCTTTTCGATGAAGTGTACGTGCAGCCGGTGTCCGGCGACGATGGAACCGCGCTCGGCGCAGCCCTGTACCGCGCCTCGCTCGCGGGGGAAATTCGAAACCGGCGCTTTCCCGTACCTCTGCTGGGGCCCGAATACCCGGCGAGCAGGGTGCAACAAGCGCTCGCGGCCTTTGCCGGACGCATTCGCGTGCGCGACCTTCACTCGCTGGAGGCAGCCTGCGACGAAGCCGCCGGCCTGATCGCCGCTGGCCGCGTCGTGGCCTGGTACCGGGGCCGCATGGAGTACGGTCCGCGCGCGCTCGGCAATCGCAGCATTCTAGCCGATCCGGGTCATCCGGAAATGCGCGACCGCATCAATGCCATGGTCAAGAAGCGCGAGGCGTTCCGCCCGTTTGCTCCGGCCGTGGCACTCGAGGAAGCACATGTCTGGTTCGAGCTGGCGCCCGGCGCCGAACTGCCGTACATGATCTCGGTGGTCGACGTGCGTCCGGAACATCGTGCCGCGCTTCCGGCGATCACCCACGTGAACGGATCGGCGCGGGTGCAAACGGTGTCGGCGGGCGACAACCCGCCATTCCACGCGCTCCTGCGCGCCGTGGGGAGAACCACCGGGCGCCAGATGGTGCTCAACACCAGCTTCAACGTGAAAGGCCAACCGATCGTCAACACGCCCGAGGAAGCCATCGAAACGTTCCTCGGAACCGGGATTCAATTCCTGTTCCTGGAGAACACCCTTGTCACGCGGTGACTTCGGCACGATCCCGGAACTCTTCGAGGCGCAAGTGCGGCGCACGCCCGAGGCTGTGGCCGTCGCGTGCGGCAATTCCTCGATCACTTACGCCGCCCTGGACGCCCGTGCCAACCAGCTCGCGCGCCATCTGGAAAGTTGCGGCGTGGGCCCGGAAATACTAGTGGGAGTCGCTCTCGATCGGACCATCGACCTGATTACCGCGTTGCTCGCGATCCTCAAGGCAGGTGGAGCGTACGTCCCGATCGATCCCTCGTATCCCGCCCAGCGCATCGCGAATGTGCTCGACGACGCCGGCGCGCGCGTGGTCCTGACCACGGAAGCGCTTCGAGAACGCCTGCCCGCTTCGGACATCCGGGCGATTTGCCTGGACCGCGAGGCTGGTGAGATCGCCGCACACAGCACAGAGCCCGCCCGCTCGCGCGTGCAAGGCCACAACCTGGCCTACGTGATCTACACTTCGGGTTCCACCGGTCAACCCAAAGGCGTCATGGTGGAGCATCGCAATGTGATCAGCTTCTTTGCCGCGATGGACCAGGTGTTGGGGCCCGGGACCGGCGTGTGGCTGGCGGTCACCAGCATCTCCTTCGACATTTCTGTGCTCGAGCTGTTTTGGACTCTGGCTTCCGGGTTCCGTGTGATCCTGCATGGCGACCAGGGCCCGCAGTCAATCCCAGCAGAGCTCCTGGAGCACCAGGTCACGCATCTTCAGTGCACACCGTCGCTCGCGCGCATGCTGACTTTGGATCCAGGTTCCGTTAACGCCTTTCGGCCTCTGCGGAAACTCTTGCTGGGCGGAGAAGCATTACCCGCATCATTGGCGCGCCAGCTCGGGAACGTGGTCTCCGGAGAGATCCTCAACATGTACGGGCCCACGGAGACTACGATTTGGTCCACATGTTACCGTCTGGGAGAGTTCACTACGAATGTCCCCATCGGGCGCCCGCTGTCCAATACCTATGTTCGAGTCCTCGACGCGGAACTACGGCCCGTGGCCGGCGGAGAGCATGGAGAGCTGTTCATCGGAGGAGCGGGAGTGGTTCGGGGATATTGGAACCGCCCCGAGCTGAGCGCGGAGCGATTTATCGCCGATCCGTTGGAAGAAAAAGCCCGCCTTTATCGCACGGGAGATTTGGTCTCATTCCGTGGCGATGGTGAACTCGAGTTCCTCGGCCGCCTGGATTTTCAGGTGAAAATCCGCGGCTTCCGTATCGAGCTGGGCGAGATTGAAGCGGCGCTCGAAGCGCGTCCTGGCGTTAGCCAGGCAGTCGTCGCCGCGCGGGAAGACAGGCCGGGCGACCAGCGGCTGGTGGCGTATCTGGTCTGCGATGCGGGCCAGCACGTGGAGGCGGCTGCACTGCGCGCTGCGCTGGCGCAGCTATTGCCGGAACCGATGGTCCCTTCGGCGTTCGTGTTTCTGGACGCGATGCCGCTTACCGCCAACGGTAAGATAGACCGCAACGCTCTGCAGGTCACACCGCCGCCAGCAAACCCGGTCCACGCAGCCGGGGATTCAACTCCGCATGGAGACATCGAGCGAACGATCTCGGAGGTCTGGGCGGAAGCGCTGGGCGTAGACGGCGTCGGGCTTGACGACAATTTCTTCGATCTCGGCGCCCATTCGCTCCTGGTCGCCGAGGTGCATGGGCGGCTGCACGAACTTCTTCAGCGCGAACTTTCCTTGATCGAGCTATTCCGCTATCCGACGGTCCGATCCCTGGCTAGTCATTTGAACGGTACCGACGGCCCCAGGCGAGCCCAGGGGAGCGCCGAGCGCGCTGCCCGCCGCAGTGCCGCCAGGCAGAACCGGGCTCGCAGCCGGTAGGTCCGCGAGACCCTTCTCAAGGCAGGTGGCCAGATCTCGCGCTAGTGCCGCAACGCTGGGGTTGCTCATGATCGAAAGATGGGCGCCGGGCACTTCGAACACTTCAAGGCTGCCGCGAACCAGGTGCTTCCAGCCCATCTCGAACTCCGGGTGATCCCCCGCGCCTCGAATCTTGCAGCGGAACAGGACGACTCTTCCGTGGTACGTTCCAGGGCGGTAGTTCGCGGCCGCCAGATAGTTCGCCTGATTGAGATTCCGCAGGATGGAGGGCAGCTCATGACTGGGCTCCTCGACTCGGCGATGCTTCAAGCGGAATAGAATTGCGTTAACTTTTCGTTTCCCGGTCTTAGCCCTTTTCTTCAGAATGTTTAGACGGTCCGGCCCAAAAACGATCGTTCGGCAGTGAAACTTAACCCGGTTTCCATACGAGTGGAGCTTTCGTAGGAGGAACGAACCCAGGCCCTTTCCCGGAGCTAGTTTCTTCTGGAACGTGTCGATTAGAGCGACGAGACCAACGCGTTGACCCTGCGCTTGCAATTGCCGTCCGATCTCATAGGCGAGGAGCCCGCCAAAACTCAGGCCGCAGAGAAAGTAAGGCCCTTCGGGCTGCAGGCGCCGTATCTCCTCAATGTAGTGGGAAGCCATCTGCTCGACGCTGCCTGGTATCCGTCCGGCCAATGCCAGCGACTGCACGCCATAAACGGGTTGGTCCCCTCCCAGACTCTGAGCGAGCTCGTGGTAGTTCAAAACATTCCCGCCGACTCCATGCAGGCAGAAAAGCGGCCACTTGGATCCGCCGGGCTGAATGGGCACCAGGCACTCAAAAGCGGCGGGCGGCGGAACCTTCCGGTTGGCGCGCTTGCCGTCGATGAGAGCGGCCAGGGCGCGAAGCGTTCTCGCCTCGAAGATGGTGGCAAGACCCAGGTCGAGATCGAAATGCTTCCGGATTTCCGTGAACAGCCGGAGAGCCGCAAGGGAGTGCCCGCCGACGGCGAAAAAGTCGGCGTCAGCGGCAACCGAGTCCAGCCCAAGCACGCGCTGCCACATCTTCCGCAGGGCGCTTTCCGTATCGTCCTGCCGGTTTAGATTGTTGATGGATGGCGCAGCCTCCGGGGGGCGCTGTTCAATTCTGGGCCGAGGGTCGCTCGGCGACACGAAAATCACCTGGCTGAGCCGTGATTCGAGGATTCGCTGGAGCACCTGGATTCCTTGGCGGGTCGGAATCCTTTCCCGTTCGCGGGAGGGCGGAGGCTGCTTCGGCGCCGGCGAAAGGGCCTCTGCTTCCAGTACTCGGTGCGTGGTGAGCGCCCGCACGTCGCTCACGCGCTTGACCACGAACTCCTCGATATCCATCAGCACGGAGCCGTCCTCGGCGGCGATCGTGATGTCGAATGCGGACAGATCCAGCGAGAACGAAGTCCGGATCCGGGCGTGACTGTAGACACGGCTGGGGAGCCGCCGGTAGAGCGTGGCGCGCTTGTAAGAGAACGGAAGGAACAATTCACCGGACCGGTCATATCCGGGCAGGAGGAACAGGGCCGCACCCGTGGCCATATCGAGGAGCGCCGGGTGAAGCGAATAGTTTTCGACTTCGCCCCGGAACGCTGGATCGAGTTCGAGAGTGGCCAGGCATTCTCCCTTT
>JBGPHB010000306.1:0-6031 GCA_041484155.1 Bryobacteraceae bacterium | reverse complement strand
TCCAAGTCGCCTAAAGCCGCACCGAACATCCCCGGCAGCAGGCTGAAGCCGAAGATCAGAAACAGGCTCGCGAACAGCAGCCGCGGGATGCCGAGCGACTCCCCGGGCTCGACGCCTTCGAGGCGCAGCAACCCCAGCAGATACAGCCCCGCCATCACCGCCAACACAAACCACGCTGCAAGGAAACGCTCCCGCGTCAGCCAGTTGGTCTGCAAAACCTGGTCGATGTTGCTCACATACTTCAACATCAATGCCAGCAAAGCGAATCCCATCACGACCTTCACGCGAGCCAGCCACCCGCCACTCTTCGGTAGCTTCTTCAAATACGAAGGAAACGCCGCGAGAAAAAAGAACGGCGACGCGAGCCCTGTGGCGAAACTCATCATTCCGATCACCGGCTGCGCGCCCTTGGTCTGCACCGATGCAACCAGCAAACTGCCCATGAAGGGTCCGATACACGCGAACGACGTCAGCGAGAACGTCAGCCCCATCAGCAGCGTCCCGATAATTCCCCCGCGGCGCGAGGCCTGGTCAAGCTTAGTGAGCAGCCCGGAAGGCAGCGTGATCTCGAAAGCCCCCAGCAAGCTCAACGCGAACGCACTGAAGACGATGGCAATGAACCCATTCACCCATGGATTCGCCGCCAATTGATTCACTCCGAACGGCCCCACCGCGGCGGTCACACCCAGCCCCAGCAGACAAAAGAACACGATGATGCCGAGCGAAAATAGCACGGCCTGCCCCAACCCTCCCCGCTGATTCAGGAAAAACGAGACGGTGATCGGGATCATCGGGAACACGCACGGTGTGAAGATCGAAAGTAGTCCCAACCCAAACGCGGTGAGCGCAAAAGTGCCCAGGCCGGCGCTTTGTTTCGGGGCAGGAGCCACGGCAACTCTCCGTTTCGCTTCCGCGTACCCAACCGGGACCACGAACGCTGACAGGACCGGCGCCGCCGGATCCACCGCCAGTGTAAACGCCGCAGTCTTCTTCTTTGGCGGCAGACACTGCTTGTCGTCGCAGGTCTGGTAGCGAACTTGGGCCATCAGTTCGACCGGACCTGCCAGAGCATCCTTCTTCAACTCCGTCGCCACCAGGAAAGCAGCTTCCTTTTCAAAGGTTTCTACGTTGATCTTAAAGTTTGGGTCGAGCCTGCTGGCAGGCATGGGTTGATAGAATTTCGCCGAGGCGACCGCCGGGTGTTCCGCTAACCCGGCCGTGGTCGCAATCGGACCGCCCTCCGGACCCGGCGGAGGCGTCGTCAGCGAGTAAAGATGCCATCCTTCATCGATTTTGGCGGTCAGATGCAAAGAAACGGTCGAACCAGGGGCAGCTGTGCTCACATCCGACGACAACGTCCATTTGACAGGATCGAGCTTCTGTCCACTGAGACCAGCCAGGACCAGGAAGCCTGCGGCGAGGATCCGCGTCGCGCTCATAAACCAGCTACTTTAGAGGATGCCCCCCCATCGAGCTCCGCTTCAATTTTCTCATTGATCCGCGCCTGGGCAAATTCCGCCGCGACGCGAATCGCGTTCTTGATCGCGTTCGGGTTCGACCGGCCGTGGCAGATGATGTTCACTCCCTTGACCCCCAGCAGCGGCGCACCGCCGTACTCGGAGTAATCGACGCGCTTGCGCAACTCCCGGTAGGCGGATCGCGAAAGAGCATAGCCCAGCTTCCGCGTGACGGTCGCCCCCAGAGACTCCCGCAGCATGTCGTTAAACATCTCCACGAGTCCTTCGCTCACCTTCAAGGCCACATTGCCGATAAATCCGTCACACACCACCACATCGGCGATTCCGCTGTAAATGTCACCCCCTTCGACGTTGCCAATGAAGTTGATCGGCAAAGCCTTGAGCAGAGGCGTCACGGCGCGCGTAAGCTCGTTGCCCTTGTGTTCCTCCTCGCCAATCGAAAGGAGCCCTACGCGCGGGCTCGGATTGTGAAAGATGAAGCGCGAGTAAATCTCGCCCATGATGGCAAACTGGGCCAGCATCTCCGGCGTGGAATCGACATTGGCGCCGACGTCCACCACCACCACCGGTGAACCCTTCAGAGTCGGAAATGCCGAAGCCAGCGCCGGGCGATCCACGCCGCGAATCATCCCCTGCACCACCTTGGCCGTAGCCATCACGGCGCCAGTGTTTCCCGCCGACACCATACCCTGGGCCACACCCTCACGGTGCAGTCGCGCGGCCACGCGGATCGAGGAGTCCTTCTTGGTCCGAACGGCCTTGGCGGCCGAGTCGTCCATCGTAATCACCTCGCTCGCGCGGCGCACTTCGATCGGAAGGCCGGCCGCGCCCGAGTGAAGGCTCAACTCCTTGCGGATCACGTCCTCTTTGCCGACCAGGATGATCTTGACTCTGAGCGCCGTCGCCGCTCGAATGGCGCCTTCGACCTCGGATTTGGGGGCGTGGTCGCCGCCCATGGCGTCAACCGCAATCGTCGTCATCTTAAGGAAGCGGTGCGTTTACGGCGGCTATTCTTCAGCCACTTCAATAACCTCGCGACCCTTGTATTTGCCGCAGTGCGGACACACGCGGTGGGGCAGCTTGGGCTCATGGCAGTTGGGACATTCCGCCAACCCCGCTGGACGCAGCGAATCGTGGGTACGGCGAGCCGAAGTCCGCCGCTTGGAATGTCGTCGTTTTGGATTAGGCATGAAAACTCCGTTTTTCTTGATGGGAAGTGGGAAGTGGGGAGTGGGAAGTGGGTCGGAGAGTCATGAGCATCCGGCTCACTACCCACTACCCACTACCTACTACCCGCTTCCCACTTCCCGTAGCTTCTTCAACGCCGCCCAGCGATCGTCAACCGTCGCCGCCTGGCAGGCGCACTCGATCTGATTCCGGTTCTGCCCGCACACCGGGCAGATTCCCTTGCAACTCGCGCCGCAAACGCGCTGCATCGGCAGCGCCAGCAGCACATATTCCCGCAAGACGTCGTTGAGTTCCAGGCCCTCGCCTTCGTAGAAGCCCATCTCCGCTTCGCCCTGGTCAATCGCTTTCTCTTCGCCGTACCCTTCCGCGACCGGCCGGTAGTACAGCTCGAAATCCGAGTCGATCGGAAACAGGGCCGGATCCAGGCATCGATCGCAATCTGCTTCCATCGAGACCGACAACCGCCCTTTTGCCCGAATTTCGCCGAGTGAGCCGACCACCAGCTCGACTTTCCCCGCCGCCTTCAGCGTCCCGGCCTGCCGGAGCTTTGGATCCAAGAACTCGACCACCCCCGGAGCAAGTTCGACGTCAAAACTACGGGCGCGAATCTCCAGGTCTCGAACGCGAAAGAACACGGCGAATCACCCCGACCGGATAAGTCATTAGTATATCAAGGCGGAGCAGAGCTTCGCTAGATTCAATCTCGTCAAGGGTCCTAACGGCCCCTGTAGTGCCAGCCGATCATTCGTTTGGTGAGAGCCGATCAACGGATCATGCCCGTATCCTGGCGCTCGGCATTAGTCGTGGGGCTCAGCGCGGAGGTTTTGGCAGGTCGTTCGTGGTGACGAGGACCGGCTCCTGCGGCGCGATTCGGTTGGATGGCATCAGGTTGAACTGCCCGGAATTCCATACGAAATCCAGACGAGTTCCGGAGGCGATGTTTGGGTGGCGACGCAGGATCCGAGCGGTCTGAGCCGCTGGTCCGGCGGCCGATGGACTCACTACCCCCGATCGGACGGTCGCAGCGGCGGGTTCGCGGTATCCGGCACACAGGTTTGGGTGGCGAGTGACAGCGGCCTCGATCGGTTTGACGGCCAGAAGTGGCAGAAATTGCCGGCGGCGGTTATCGAGCCGATGGCGAAAACGCTGGTCCGGACTCACGGCCGCCTGTGGTTCATTCACAATACAGCCTGGTACTCTTCGGACGGACGGGAGTGGACTGAATGGAAAGAGAGCCGAACGGTGCGCAACTGGACCCGCGGTTCGTCAGGCGGCCGAGTGTGGCTGGGGACCGGAGACTCTTTGATCGGGATCGGTGACGACTTGCTGGCAACGGAATTCGCGCTCGACTCGCTACGCGGCGGTTCCGTCTACGGTGTGCATGCGGGGGATGGTCATGTGATGATCGCTGGTGGCGGCCGCGGCTTGTACGAGCGCATGGGCGACATCTGGCGCCCCGTGCCGGTCGACGCCGCACTCCACTCCGAGGATGTGCGGAGTGTCGCGTCCACGCCAGACGGCGGGGTGTGGATCACCACGTCCAGGCTGCTTGATCTAAGGAGAATGTTTGGCTGCGCGGGATTGATTCTTGGGGTACTGCTGATTTGGAACTTGCGGGCGAAGCGTCAGGAGAAAGACGACTCAGCATCCCACCTTAGTTCTATCAGGTAGGTGGGAAAAGTCTGCGCTAGAGAGGGGAAGTCCCGCTCTGTTTCATGATTGCCGCCAATGCGCGCATACGCTCGGCGTCCGCCGGTGTCTTCGCTGCGAACGCGACCTTGTCGAGGCTCACCGCCATGGCTTTGAGTTGGGCGGCTCCTTTGCGGTCGGAATGCGATGCTTCCACCCTTGCGATTGCCGCGTTCAGCGCTGCAATCCGTTCGGGCGCAAGAGCGCTGCTGCGGGTCAGTTGGTCGAGATACGCCCGGGCAATCACGAAATTTGCCGGCCACGTAATTCTCGGTTGGTTCTGAACATTGAGCTCGTCGAAATGCACCTGATTAGAGGCGTCGATCTCGTTTTGCGTAATGAACTTGTTGGGCACCAGCTTGAACACGTCCACGCCGCGTGCAATCTCCGAACCATAGATATAACCGTTGTACCAATACGTCGACCACTGCCCGCCACTTCCCCGTTTGGTGCTATCCACCGGTCCGCGATCGAAGTAGGCAATCTCGAAAGGATGCGCGGTATCGGTAAAATCCACCACCGAAATGCCACCCTGATACCAGGACTGCACGAGGATGTCACGTCCGGGAATCGGGATCAGCGATCCATTGTGGGCCACGCAGTTCTCGTTTTCCGTCTGCGGAGCCGGCATCTTGTAGTACGAGGCCAGCGTCAGCTTGCCCTTCGCGAGGTCAAAGATCGCATCGGCGCCCCAGTTCATCGGATCGGTCGCGCGGCAACGCGGTTGTCCGCCACCGCCCCACTCGTCCGTGAACAGAACCTTGGTGCCGGCATTGTTGAAGTTAGCGGAATGCCAAAAGGAGTAGTTGGGATCGCTCACGGCGGCGATGCGCACGGGATTCACGGGGTCGGATATGTCCAGCAGGATTCCATTACCGGAACACGCCCCCGCGGCCAGTCCCATGGCCGAATAGACCGTGATGTCGTGGCACTTATCCGTGCCCGATGTGGTCTGCGTGCCTTCGCCGTGGTTGCCGCGTTTCCAGAGGCCATTGATGGCGCCCGTTTGCGCATCCGTAAAGATGCGGGGGCTGGATACGATCTTGGCTTGCTCCGGGTGCGCCAGCGGCACTTTGATGATGTCGATCCTGAATAGAGCGGTGTTGGGATCGTCCCCGCCCAAACACCCCGCTAGTTCTTCCGGCTGACGAACGATTCCGGTGCCCGAGATATAGACATAAATATTGTCCTTGTCTTTGGGGTCAATCAGGAGCGTATGCGTATGGGAACCGCGGCAGCTCTGCACCGCGGCGACCTGCTTCGGATTCGAGAGGTCGCTGATATCGAAAATGCGCACGCCGCGGAACCGCTCCGGGCTGGCAGGTGGAAGCGGACGCGGCGGGCGCTCCGGCTCGACTCCCTTGACGACGGGCGCCGGGGGCGCAGGCGGAGGCGGGACATAACCGGCCGGCAGCTCTATTCCCTGGGTCCCGCAATCGATCCGTCCATTGACCGCCTCTGCCGACATGAACAGCAGATGACCATACACCGAGACGTCTCCCTGACCGCCAGGGCAAACCAAGGAAGCCCGCAGCTTAATCTTCCCCGGGTTGTCGATGTCGTAAGTGTTTATGCCGTTATAGTTCCCCACAAAGAGATGGTTGCCGCTGAACGCCAGATCCGAGTTGGTGGAGCCGTATTGAACGGCGGGCGGCCGTGCGGGCTCACCCGGGGCT
>JBGPHB010000305.1:0-6035 GCA_041484155.1 Bryobacteraceae bacterium | reverse complement strand
GTCAAATGTCCTATTGAGCACATTGCGCCTGATGGGGATTGTGAAGGACAGCATCGGCGACAGTATCAAGCCGGTGGCGAGCTAGTGTGCGGGAGTGAACTCCCGTGCAGAGTAATCTCTGCCCCACGTGGGGCAGGCTTCAGCCCGCGCGGGGCTTTAGCACCGCGCTAGCGCAAGGAGAAAGAGAAAATGAATATGACACGCCTCGTTGGTGGATCTTGCGTCATCCTGCTGTCCATCGTCAAGCTCGCCGCTGCGAACAGCGATGTGGCGGACGCCGCCATGAACAACAATCGTGACGCAGTCCGTGCTCTGGTCCAACAAAAGGCGGACGTAAACGCGCCCCAAGCCGACGGCACCACTGCGCTCGCGTGGGCCGTGCGGGGCGACGACCTGGACACCGTGGATCTGCTGATCCGCGCCGGCGCAAACGTGAAGGCCGCTAACCGCGACGGCGCCACTCCCCTGTATCTGGCCTGCGTCAACGGTAATGCGGCCATGATCGAGACGCTGTTGAAGGCCGGAGCGGATCCGAACTCCACGTTTCTGACGCCGGGCGCCACACCGCTGATGGAAGCGGCGCGCAGCGGCCATCTGGACGCGGTCAAAATGCTGCTGGACCACAGAGCTCAGGTCAACACCAAGGACACTTTGCGCGGAACAACGGCCGTGATGTGGGCGGCGGAACAGAATCATCCGGATGTGATCAAGCTGCTTGCCGCGCATGGAGCGGACGTTGGGATCCAATCGACCATTGGCGATGCGAAAAAGCGATACGGAGTAAATTACGCCCAAGGTGAGCACAACCATACGGGCGGTCTGACGGCGCTCGTGCTGGCGACCCGCGAGGGGGGGCTCGCTTCTGTCCAGGCCTTGGTCGAGGCAAAGGCCGACGTGAACCAGACCACCGGAGACGGGAGCAGCGCCATGGTCGTGGCGATTCAGAACGGCCACTACGATGTCGCCAAGTTCCTGGTGGACCACGGCGCCAACGTGAATCTGGCGAATGAGAAGGGCTGGAATCCACTGTACCTGGCCGTGAAGCATCGCAACATCGAAACCGGTACGATACCGGTTCCGAACACAGATCAAGCCATGGAATTCATCAAGATCCTTCTGGATCACGGAGCCGACACGAATGCACGGTTAAAAGCCAACACCGAGATCCGGAACGGCCAGCGCGCGACCTGGCTCAACGAAGCTGGTGCGACGCCGTTCCTGCGGGCGGCGTTATGCGGCGATATCGAAGTGATGAAGATGCTGCTGGCCCACGGCGCCGATCCGAAGATCGCGACCGAGGATCACACGACGCCCCTGATGGCGGCAGCCGGAGTCGGTTACTCGGATGGATTCATCCACGATCGATCGGTGCCGGAGACCATTGACGCCATGAAGCTCATCCTGGACCTGGGCGCCGATGTGAATGCGGCCAATGATCAGGGTCTCACCGCTCTGCACGGCGCGGCACACAAAGCCGCCGTGGAAGAAATTCAACTCCTGGTGGATCGAGGCGGTGATCTGGCGGCCAAGGACAAAGGGAGCAAGGCCTTCGGCCAGGACACCAAGGGCATGATTCCGCTGAATTGGGCGGAGGGCGTTCCGGTCGGTGTGCAATCCGCGATCTATCACGCCGATGCCGTCGACTTGATCACAAAATTGATGAAGGAGAAGGGAATTCCCGTTCCCGTGCTCACGCGAACCATCGGTGGCAACGCTGTGGCCACCAAGATCAAGTAGCGCTCGTGAAGCTCGCGGTCTTTGTCATTCCCGCGTTGATGATGGGCGGGACTGTCCTGGATGGCGTATACACGCCCACCCAAGCCAAGCGTGGCCAAACCGGTTACCAGACCAACTGTTCGAGCTGCCATCGAGCCGATCTTACCGGTTTCTCTGGTCCTCCCCTCAAAGACGCCCTGTTCATGGAACGTTGGAGAGAATTCAACGTAGATATCCTGCTCAGTCTCATCCGTACCACGATGCCGTTGAATAACGCGGGGAGCCTCAACGAGGCCGCATACCTCGACATCCTGGCATACATCCTTCAGGCGAACTCGCTTCCCGCTGGTTCAAAAGAATTGACTGCCGGCGTTGCGGCAAAGACCCTGCTTGTCGGCAAGGAGGGTCCCCAGCCTTTGCCCAGCAGCGCCCACGTAGAAGTCGTCGGCTGCTTCACCGAGGACTCCGGCAACGGGTGGTTCGTAACGAGCGCCAGCGAGCCTTTGAGAACACTGGACGCGTATTCTCTGACCGCCGAGGAAGTGATAGACGCCAAGCTTCGGCCGTTGGGCGCTCTCGTGTTCCGCTTGGAGGACTTTCGCGAGATTCCCGGGTTCAATCCCGAAGCTTCGCTTGGCAACAAGGTGGACGCCAAAGGGATTCTGGTGAGACAGCCCAAGGGCAACCGCATCAATGTGACCGCAATCCAGACGGTGAGTGCCACGTGCGAACGATAAGCTTCCTCGTCTTCGCCGTGATCATGAGCGCGCAAAACAAAACCGTCCTGGATGGCGTTTATACGGACGCCCAGGCGTCACGCGGGGAATCTGGCTACGGGACCAATTGTGCGAAGTGCCATGAGGGCGCCGACGTCGACGGCCCTCCGCTTTCCGGCGATCCGTTTATCGATCGCTGGCGCGAAGACAGCTTGGCGAGCCTGTTCACCTTCATCAAAACCAACATGCCGCGAGATGCCGCGGGCAAACTGGGCGAGAACGTTTATCTCGACATCCTCGCCTACCTCCTGCAAGCCAACACTTTTCCCTCGTGCAAGAAAGAGTTGACGCCCGATGTACTCGGGAGCACGCTTCTGGTGGGCAAGGACGGACCGAAGCCGCTGCCGACGAACGCGTTGGTCCGCGTCGCCGGCTGCTTCACTCAAGGACCCAACGGCTCGTGGACGTTAAGCCGCGCCGTCGAGCCGATCCGGACCAGGGACGCCGAGAAAACAACTCCGGAGGAATTGAAGGCTGCCGCGGCTCAGCCGCTGGGCACTCGAACGTTCCGTTTGCAGAACCTGGACGAGACAAAACCCGACACTTACAATGGGCACAAGGTACAGGCCAAAGGCGTCTTAATCCGGCAGTCCAACAATAACCGCATTAACGTAACGTCGCTCGAAACCATCGCGCCGGGGTGCCCGTGAGAGTCGCGATCTTCCTCATTTCCGGCAGGATATTATTTGCCCAGGGTGCTAAGACCGTTCTGGATGGCGTCTACACCGAAGCGCAAGCCGCGCGGGGCGAAGCCGCGTACGAGGCCAATTGCGGCCGCTGCCACCGCGATAATCTCGAGGGCGGCGCCGAGGCTCTTTCCCTGAAGGGCGAGCGTTTCATGGAAGCATGGCGAGACGACACTCTCGACGGAGTGTTCACTCACATCAGAACCAGAATGCCGAGACGGCCCGGTGGCGAGCCCGGGAGCCTCCCCGAGAAAACCTACGTGGACATCTTGGCTTACATCCTGAAGGCGAACGCTTTTCCGCCCGGCACCCTAGAGCTGACCACGGAGGCAATCGCGAACACGCTGCTGGTAGGAAGAGAGGGACAGCAACCCCTTCCGACCAACGCCCTGGTGCAAGTGGTCGGCTGCCTTACGGCCGGTCCCAATGACACATCGACTCTGACTCGCGCTACCGGGCTGGCCCGAACCCGAAACGCCGAGGAGACGACCGCCGAAGAGCTGAAGAAATCCGCCGCCAAACCGCTCGGTACTCAAACCTTCTTGTTGAATAATCTTGACGACATGCGGCCTGGTTTCCGTCCCGATGCCTACAAGGGTCACAAGGTCCAGGCCAAGGGCGTTCTGACCAGGCGACCTGGCAACGATCGCATCTACGTAATTTCGCTGGAGACTCTGACGCCCAGTTGCCCTCCTGTATAATGGTCCGCTGAGGAGTGCTGGATGCGCGTCTCGGACGAGGCGGTCACAGGCGAGGTTGAACGGATTCTTGAAAGCGACGCCTTCCGAAACTCTGACGCCCTTCGGCGGCTCCTCAGATTCCTCACCGACCGGCTGCTCTCGGGCGACGCGGATCAACTGAAGGAGTACTCGGTTGGAATCGACGCACTGGGCAAACCCGACACCTATGATCCGCGCCACGATTCCACCGTCAGAATCCAGGTAGGGCGGCTTCGCCAGAAGCTGGCGGAGTATTACCGGACCGAAGGCAAGGATGACCCGTTCATCGTCGACTTACCCAAGGGACGCTTCAAACTGACCTGTGAATCGAGGCTGGCTCTCGCCGAAAACAGGTACTCGGCGAGCCCGTTGCACGTGGTCGAGACGACAGAGCGCAAAGCGCCGCGCAAAACCACTCTGGTTCTGGGCGTGGCCTTGCTGGCCGCCGTTGCCTGGGGATCTCTGGCGACCCTTCAACTCTGGCGCGAGCAACAAAGCACGGCGACCTTCCGCGCCGTGTGGACTCCCGAGCTCGAACAACTGTGGCGGCCTGTCTTGAATTCCAAGCGGCCCTTGATTGTCTCGATCGCCGACCCGCCGTTCATTCAGTTCAAGGGCTTCGGCGCTTACAGGAATTTGACGCTCAACCACTGGGAGGACCTTCTCAAGAGCCCGGAAATTGAGGCCATCCGGAAAGCGCTCGGCAATACCGAAATCCAGCGCAACGTTTACTACACGCCGGTTGGAGAAGTCAGCGCGTCGTTCCTGATCGGGAAGCTGCTGGGGCCGCGAGTACCGACGCTGTCGCTGCTCCGGACCAGCGAGTTGTCGTTACAGCAACTCGCCGACAACAACGTACTGTATATAGGCGCACAAGTGTTCTTCGATGAGCAGTTGCGTAACCTGCCGGTGCAACTGGATCTGCAGAATGCCCGGCCGGGAATCCATAACCTCAATCCACGCCCTGGTGAATCGGCGATTCTGAGCGATACGGTTCCCACGGGCTCCTCGGAGGACGGAGAGACCTACGTTTTGGTCACTCACGTTCCTGGGCCGCTCCGGACCACCGAAATTGAGAGTTTCACCAGCAATCGGACGCCTGGCCGTTTGGCCGCCGTGCAGTGGTTCACCGACCCGAGTTACGCCCGCACTCTGCTCAGCCGGCTCCGAAAGCCATCTGGGGAGATACCTCGTTACTACCAAGTGGTACTGAAGGTCAAATACAAGGCGGGAGTGCCAACGGAGACATCTTATGTGCTGCATCATGAACTGCATTAACTTATCCGCGCCCCATTTCAGCAATCCCGCTACTCATGGGGGTAGTGAGTCACCGGATACACGTCGCGGGAAATGACCGCAAGCCATTAAGTCCAATAGGCTCGCCCGAGGTCTCGTGCCTCTCAACTCCACTTGACGTAGATCCAAAAGTGAAATACGATCACTTGAACCCACGGGTTGGGGTTAAGGTCGGGGCCTCGCGTCGGCATCTCGCGCGGGGTAGGAGGGGAAATGACTGGGATCACCAAGTGTGTGTTTTGTCTCTCTTTCGCATGTGCGACGGCTTGGGGACAAGGATCCACGGCTCAGATCAGCGGTACCGTGCGCGATACCACTGGACTGGCTGTCCCGCTGGCCGAAGTCAAAGCGACGCAAACTGCAACCGGAGCCGTACGCACTGTAACGGCGCGCTCGGACGGCGAGTTCGTGCTCGCGGATCTGAATATCGGACCCTACCTGTTGGAAGTAAGCAAGGAAGGCTTTAGCAAGTACGTGCAATCCGGCATCGTGCTGCAAGTCAATGCCAGCCCGACCATCGACGTGACGATGAAGGTGGGCTCGGTAAGCGAACAGGTTCTGGTAACGGCCGACGCGGAGTTGCTGGAGACGCGCAGCACGGGCGTCGGGCAAGTAGTCGATTCGCAGCGGGTCGTAGAGTTACCACTTAACGGCCGGAACGCCACGGAACTTATCTTTCTGGCGGGCCTCGCAAATGCCGGAACCAATGGCACCGGCAACATCAGCTCCGTCCGGAATTACCCGACCATTGCGATTTCGGTGGCTGGAGGAATCTCAAATGGCGTCGGCTTCCTGCTGGACGGCACCAATCATAATGATCCCTTTAACAACCTGAACTACCC
>JBGPHB010000304.1:0-6037 GCA_041484155.1 Bryobacteraceae bacterium | reverse complement strand
AGCTTCCTATTGTTGACGACATCGATCAGCACGTCGGCTAGACCGGATTGTACGGAAGGATGCAGATGGATCTCCGGCTGTTCCAAAATGACCGTAGAGCCTTCCGGCACGTAATAGCAGAGGACGAGAACCGGCAGTATTTGGGAGACGCCAAAACCTACGTCGGTAATCAAGACTTCTGCGCTTTTTGAGGTACTCTTGACACGGACCTCGTAATCTCCGCGGTTTGTGGCAATCGACTGCAAGCGAAAGGAGTCGATCAGCCTCAATTCCTTCAACCACCGCGCGACTTGAGGCTCCAGTGCCGATCTTTCCGAAATTCCGGCGATCAAAGCTTGGATTGCGGTTTCGCCGTCTCGTCCCACGCCGAACGGACGGTTTCCCGCCCACAGGTAGCTTCGTTGCGGAGATTGCCTCAGCGGACCGAGGTGTCTTAACGACAGGAAATTTCGCTCGAGAGAGAAGGCGAATTGCCGCAGAAAGCCCACGTCCGGGTACGCTTCGACGGCTTCTTGTGGAAAATCATAACATTTGATGGGAGCCGGCAAGGCCACCCAGTCTTTGGGGACGTCTAACACGTAACCGTCATGAACGAGGCCGTAGGTCCCGTCCACTCGGGCGATCATACCGAAACGATAGTGGCCGAACGAATACACGAATTGCGCAACCTGCATGATCTTGGCCTTCTCGGTTATAGAGGCATCGAATCGGAGTTGCTTACCGGTGAAGAACTTTATTCTGGGGAGGCTTTCGGGCTCATCCCACGATAACGAAAGGTTTAGAGGCGCATCGTTCCGGTGCCCGTGGATTACGTCGGAGAACGTTCCCAAGTTGATTGAGGATCGGTCATCCCCGAGATCCAAGACGCGATTGGGGTCCGCCGAATCCACCGTCCGGTCAAGCATCAGGAGGATTTGTATAAGGCTCGTCTTCCCGGAACTGTTCGTCCCGAACAATCCCGTCAACGGTGCCAGGCGCAACTCACCCGTATCTTTCCACGACTTGAAGTTCTCAGCTCGCAGACGAGTGATCATCTTAACCGTAAGGGTATCACCGACCAATCTCCAACCGGTGAATTACCTCCAGCACCACGGTTCCGACAATCTCCAGGCTCTGGGCGCCGACTTTGTCGATCGTGTCGTCATCGGTGTGCCACGGTGGATAGTCGAAGTCGATCAGGTCCAGCGCGGGTGCGCCCAGCTTCACGAACGGCATGTGATCGTCGTCGGTGGAAAGGGTGTCGGCGACGAAGTACGCCTGGTATCCCAGCTCCGCGGCCGTACTCCACACCAGGCGACGCAAGCGGGCGTTCGAGTTGGTCTCCTGCTTGAGGTTCAGGTTCTTGTCGCCGATCATGTCGACGTTGATCAGACCTTTGATCCGCGCGAGCGTTCCGTCTTTGCGCCAGCGCTCGGCCAAATGGCGGCTGCCGTAGAGGTTGTCCTCGCCCTGCCACTCCTCGCGCATGGCTTCCTCGCCGTCGAACCAGACCAGGTAAACATCGTCGACGCGGGGCTGGTGCGCCAGCGCTCGCGCCATCTCGATGAGAAAGCCGGCGGAGGCCCCGCCATCGTTGGCCCCGACGAACTTCCTGCCCGGGAAGTACTTCGTATCGAAGTGGCCGGTGATCGCGATCGCCCGTCCGCTCTTGCCGGGAAACTTGGCGAGGATGTTCTTCATCGGCTTGTCGCCGAGCGGCGTTTTCGCGGTGAACCCGTCTTCGCTGACTTCGGCGCCGGTCCCTTTGATCTGGCTCAGGATATAGGCTTGCAGCTTCTTGTTCGCCTCCGATCCGGCGGGCCGCGGCCCGAACGCCACGGCGTCCCTCGTAAACTTCAAGGCAGAGGCGCCGGAGAAATCCGCGGCCCATGCGGAGACCGAGAACACGATCAGAGTCAACCAGGTTTTCGCGCGGAACATATATACCCCAGTGTAAAGTTACGCTGCCGGTCGAGGGGTTCGAACACGGGAAGCACCAGCGCGGGCGGCACCAGAAACAGTGCGGCCACCAACACCAACGGCCCCGGAAAGAACTGCAGACCGTTCAGCATCCGCCTCGCCAGCAACCGAAAAAACCCTCCGACGGGAGCGATAGAAATTTCCGCCATGCCGGCTTTGGTCAGCAGGTATTCGAGCCCGTAACGGGTGTAGCGAAAGTAATCGTGCGGCTGCTGATGCTCTTCCCATTCGTGCGGGGCGATCAGCAGGAGCCGGCCGCCGGGGACCAGCGCCCGCGCCAGCTCGGCCACCACACGGGCCGGCTCGCGCACGTGTTCGAGCGTCACCACGTTGAGGCACGCATCGAAGGTCGCCTCCCGAAACGGTAGCGCGGAAAGGTCCCCGACCGCATCCAGCCGCGAATAATTCCACGCGGCATTGCCGACTCCCAAATCGAGCCCGCAATAACGCTGCGCGGCGAAGTAGTGTTTGTAGTCTCCTTCACCCGCACCCGCGTCGAGCAGTCGCGCCCCCGGTGAAAGCGATGCGGCGAACTGGCTTACTGCGTCCTCAATGGCCGCGTCGAAGTGCATGACGTAGCGGCGCAACGGGCCCGGCATCAGGTCCCGGAGGCGATCGTAGATCACGATTTCTTGCGCGCCTCCACCATAATGGTGGACCCGGCGCGGCAAGCGGCTTCAACCAGCGTAAACGGCAGCGAGACGCCCACCAAGGCGATATACAGCAGGTCCTTCCACAGCCGCTGGCGCTGCGTCTCGGCTACGTGCCGCAACCGGCGCGCCATCGGATCCAGGTTGGGCGCGAAACTTGTGGCCATGCCCGCGGGATTGTCGCGCAGCGAGAAATGCTTGTGCCGCAGCACCTCAAAGCCGCAGTGCTCCAGCAGCAAATCGAGGTCGGAAAGCCGGAAGTTAATCAAATGGCGTGGAACGTCGATCCCGTTCCAACGCTCGCCCAGCAGCAGGAACTGCCAGCACGCGGCGTTGGGCACCTGCAGGATCAGCCGCCCGTCGGGCTGCAAGAGTTGATGCGCGGCATCCAGGTAGCTGGCCGGGTCGTAGAGGTGCTCGAGCACGTGGAACATGGTGATGGCGGCGCAGCTTCCCGGCGCGACCGGCGGCCGGCTGAGAGTGGCGCAGATGGCCGGCACTCCGGCCCGGCGCCAGGCGACATTGGCCGCATCCAGCGAGAAATCCAGACCGACTACCCGCGTTCGGCCGCGCTCGGCCAGCATCTGGAGAAACAGCCCGCCTCCACAACCGACGTCTAGAACCAGGCCTTGCTCCCCGGACTCGCGCAGCGCCCGCTCGACGAAGTGCAGGTGATCGCGCAGCACGAAGCGGCGGTACCATTGCTCCAGCCGATCGGCGGCCGTGGCCTCGGGAACGAACCAGTAGTCGGCTGGATAATACTCGCGCAACTCGAGAGGCGATGGTTGCGGAGAGAGCCGGATCAGGCGGCAGTTGAGACACTCGACGATCTGAAAGCTCTTGCTGGTGGTGCGATACAGGCGGTCCGTGGCGGTAAACAGCGTGCGGGTCTCGGCAGTCCCGCACGCCGGGCACGCATCTCCCGCTGCCGCGGCCGGAAGAGGCGTCAGTTCCCTTGTTCGGAGATCTCCCGCAGCGAGATTCGATATCGCAACAGCAACCGGCGAATCTGCCACGGCAGCAGCCGGCGTTTCGACCGGAACGCCCGCCGCTTCCGCCACATGGATGGAATCATCGGCAGCGCCGAAATGGTTCCCCGCAGCAGTGCCATTGCTGCCGTGAGCTTGCCATGCGTCCCCGAATAGTGGCGCAGTTCCCCCCGATTGCGCAACGCCGCCCCCAGCCCTGCGGCGATTCTTGCGAGATAGTATGCGCCGTTTACCCACAGCAAATTCCACGGAAACAGCTTCACCACCAGCAGCACGCGATTGCGTTCAATCAGCGTCAGCCGGCGGGCCGAACCCAGGCCCAGCGTTGCGCCCCGATGGTGGCGGACTACCGCCTCGGGAGCATATAAACAGCTCCAGCCTGCAATTCGCCCGCGCAAACCCAGCTCGGCATCGTCCGCGTAGGCGAAAAACTCTTCATCGAAACCGCCGATCTCATCTAGCATCGCACGGCGGTACATAGCCGCGCATCCGTCGGGCCACAGCGTCTCTTCGATGCGGTCGAACTGCCCCTCATCCAACTGGCCGGCGCCGCGCCCTCGGTTTTGTCCGTCCGGATAGATCAGGTGGCCTACTTTGTCGATACGGCGGGGATCTTCCCAAACCAGAATCTTCGAAGCCGCCATTCCCACATCCTCGGCGCGGCGGATCACCGCTTCAAGCGCCTCGAGCCAGCCAGGATCGGCCTCCGCGTCGTTGTTCAGCAGCGCGACCAGCTCTGCATTCGAGGCTGCGAATCCCTGGTTGTTGGCAACACAGAAGCCGCGATTGTCCGCGTTACGAATCAAGCGGAGCGGAACCGGATAGGACGCCGCGATCTCGCTCACCAACTCCGCCGAGCCGTCCTCCGATCCGTTGTCCACCACGACAACTTCGAAGTCGGAATGCGTCTGGCAGGCAAGCGAATGGAGACACGCGCGCAACAACTCCCGGCGATTCCAGTTGACTACCACCACTGTAATCCCGGGGTCAGAGGCGTCAGGCACGAAGCTGTTGTACCATAGTACGACCCTGAAGCCTGGGTGGTTTGGCTTATCACCACCCTCGGACTTTCGTGGTACTAAGGGACACTGAGGTCCGGCTAATGTTTTTCATTCGGTTTGCCGATGCTTACCCTTAGCAGGACAGTAGGTTCCGGCGGATGCGACGGCCAGGGATGTTGGGCAGGACCTAGGCGGCCCAGCGTGGGTATTACTAGTGTATTATAGTACGGCTACTCGACCAGATACTGGAACTTGAAAAGGTAATCTCAACTTATGACCTCCGTTGGTGAGATGCTTCGGACGGAGCGCGAGACTCAAGGGCGCGAGATCGCAGAGATCGCGGAGGAACTCTGCATCACGCAACGCTACCTGCGCGCGATTGAGCAAGACGATTTGGGGGGGCTTCCCGGAAACTTTTTCTATAAGAGCTTCGTGAAGCAGTACGCCGCGATTTTGGGAGTGGATGAGAAGCGGCTTCTGCCGGGTCTCAATATCCTTACCGCAACCGCCGAGCCTTTGCCGTTGCCCGGAGCCGACGTTCGTTATGACGTTAAGACGCTCGCCACCGCCCGCGACTACTTCACTGCGGCTCAGTCCCCGGTTCGTTCCCTCGACCCCATCGTGGAAGATGGCAATCGCCATTATTTTCCGGATCGGCGCATCGGAGTCTCCCTAGCCGGGCTGGTCGCGGTCCTACTCAGTTGCTCCGGGTTCTACGCGTGGTGGAACAGAGCGCCGCAGGCCGCCGCTTCAACCGCTTCACGGCAATCGCCGTCGACCACCGAGGTGAAGTCGACTAAACCAGCTCAGGCTGGAGCCCCGACCGTCGATGTGCGGACCACCACGGAGCCGGACGGCCACGTAGTCCTGAGTCTGTCCGCGACTGAGGAGACGTGGCTTTCCATCACCAGCGACGGCAAGCAAATCTTCTCGGGAATCCTGCAGCCGAGCCAGACCAAGACGCTGACGGGCCTTGACGTCGCCAAGATGAAGGTCGGCAACGCGGGCGGTCTTGAAGTGCGCTGGAACGGCAAGGAGATCGGACCCATCGGCCCGCGTGGCCAGGTAAGAGTGGTGTTGTTCACTCCCGAAAATTTCCAGATCCTCGCACCGAGCCAAACCCTGTAACGTACGGCCCCCCTGTCCGACTTTGGGGATTTGCGAAACAGAACCCCGCCCTAACGGGCGGGGCTTTGTCGTACGTTTGCGACACCCCGCGAGCCCCGCCCGTCAGGGGGGGGTCAATCGAGAAATTTAGATTACTCCAAGCCCTGCCCGTCAGGGCGGGGTTCAGTCGAGAAATGCAGATTACTTCAAGCCCCGGCCGTCAGGGCGGGGTTCAGTCGCGAAATGTAGATTACTCCAAGCCCCGCCCGTCAGGGCGGGGTTCAGTCGAGAAATGCAGATTACTCCAAGCCCTGCCCGTCAGGGCGGGGTT
>JBGPHB010000303.1:0-6037 GCA_041484155.1 Bryobacteraceae bacterium | reverse complement strand
GAAGGCGGCACGCTGCCGCCCGCCCCGCCGCGCGGAGGCGGTGGGCGCGACCGGTAACCGGAGCTTCAGCGCGACGCTGGACTTTTCTACATTTCTCAACTGAACCCCGCCCTGACGGGCAGGGCTTTGTCGGCGCTGTTGACGGGCGTGGTTGCAAATCCCACGACAAGCCCTGCCCGTTAGGGCGGAGTTCCATTTCACCAATGAGGAAACTCCAGCCCCAACCGGAGGCGGGCATCGCTGCCGTAAGCCATTTACGGCAACGAGAACACCGTCAGCCCCTGCCGATCCGCACCCTCGGTGGGCATCCCCGCCGCCATCACGGCCACGTACTGCTTCCCGTTCTTACCGCGGTACGTAATTGGAATCGCGTTCGCGCTGTGCTCGAGCCTGGCAACCCACAGTTCCTTGCCGGTCCTGGCATCGAACGCGCGAAAACGGCGGTCATCGGTCGCCCCCAGGAACACCAGCCCTCCCGCCGTGACCATGGGACCAGCCGTACCCGGCCGTCCCGTATTCCGCTTGCCTTCCGGAAACTCATCGGTGACGCCCACGGTCACTCGCCAAACTATGTCGCCCGTGTTGGCGTTCACCGCGCTGAGACTTCCCCACGGCGGCTTTTGACACGGCAAGAATCTTCCCGCTACACTCGTCGCGAAACGGCTGCTGGGACCGGGTCCGGCGTCGCCGCCAATGTCGTAAGGCAGATGGTTGGTTTCGTCGAGGCCCGCGTTATGGTAGCCATCCTTGTACGGCTGTATCCAACCAATGTTGGCGAGATCCTGCGTGAACGTGTACACGAATCCCGATTTCGGATCCGACGCCGTCCCGCCCCAGTTCGTGCCGCCGGTAAATCCGGGGAAAACGATGGTGCTTCGCGGTGGGGCTCCGTCTGGCCGAAAGAACCACGGCGTATAAATCCCCGGATTGGGAACACCGCCACTTCTTTCGTAGAGAGCCTGGCACGCCTTGGCGTGTTCGGCCGTGGTGTCCGCCTCGGTGACCAGGTCCTGGAGCCTGAAGCTGGTCCGCGCCAGCGGCGCAGGCTTCACTGGAAACGGTTGCGTGGGTGAATACCACTCGCCGGGTACATCGCCCTTGGGAACCGGGCGTTCCTCGACGCCGAACACCGGCTTTCCGGTGACGCGGTCGAGAATGAACATCATGCCGGTCTTGCCGGCCTGCGCCAGCACGGGAATCTTTTTTCCGTTTCGGGTGATCTCAATCAGTCCCGGAGCGGGCGGCAGGTCGTAGTCCCAAATGTCGTGGTGGATGGTCTGGAAATGCCATTTGTATTTGCCGGTCTCGGCATCCATCGCCACCAGCGAATTGCCGAACAGACCGTCGCCGTGCCGGTCCCCGCCGTAATAGGTGGACGATGGCGCGCCGAACGGCATGTAGACAATGCCGCGCCGCTCATCCACGGTTGCCTGAAGACCCCACATGTTGGTGCCGGAGCGGTCCTTCCAGCTATCGCCCTCCCAGGTCTCATGACCGGTCTCGCCCGGCCGCGGCACGGAATGGAAATCCCAGAGCTTGGCGCCGGTGCGTGCGTCGTAGGCGCGGGAGTCGCCGGCGATTCCCAGGGCATCGTGTTCCTGGGCGTAAGCCCCCACCATGACGACGTTCTTGTAGATGGTCGGGACACCGCCATAGGCCACGACCATATCTACCGTGCCTTCCCTGCCGAAGCCGGGGTCGAGCTTACCGGTCTTCGCATTGAGCGCGACCAGCTTTTTGAAATTCATATGATAGGTCACAAACGGACCTTGTCCCGCGGTGAAGATGATTCGCGGCGGATTGTTGCGGTCCCCAGGCCAGTAAGCGACGCCCCGTTGGGTCGCCACTTCGCCGTTCTCCAACTGGTAACGCCAGATTTCCTTTCCGGTCTCCGGTTCGAGCGCAACGACGCGATTCCCCGCGGGAAGATACATGACTCTGTTAATCACCAATGGCATGCTCTCGACCGCGGCTTTGCCGCCGGTCTCACTGGGGCGATAGGACCATGCAGGAGTCAGTTTCGCAACGTTGCTGGTGTTGATTTGGGCCAGCGGGGAATAGCGTGTGCCGGCTAGATCGCGGTTGAACATCGGCCAGTCATCCGCGGGTTGTGCTACTAGAAACGGCAGGACGGTTAGGGCAGCCGCAATCAACCATACACTCATTCTGGGCCGCTGATAAACGCCGATGAACGCCGATAAGAAATTCATTTTGGATCAGCGTTTATCCGCGTACATCTGCGGCCAGAATTTCTTCACAGCTTTTCAGTTGCGGGTCCACTTCCACCCATCCGAGGGGCGGGTAACGCCAACCAGGTGCAGCCGGTGCTCGTCGGCACTGCGGTTGGGATGGCCAAACAGGATCAAGCGGTCTCCGGCCTTCAGCGTATCCTTGGTCACTCCAGCGCGGTTCAACCGCTCGGTCGACGCCCACTCCCCGCCCCACTTGACCACCGCCCCGGTCTTGGGGTCGGTGACTTCCACCTGAATAAAGGAATGCGGACTGCGGTAGTTGAACTCGACCAGAATTCCTTCGACAGTCGCGTCCTGGTCCTCAAGGTAGGTGCTTGCATAAGAGTGATGGGCGAACACCGGCGCCGCGGCCAGCAGTACGAGCATGCCCGCGGAAAAAACGGCTGGTTTGGCTTTCAGCATCTTCCCGCAACGTAACACCGCCCATGATTCGTTGTCAAGGTTTCCCTGAAGCCGCCTTCTTCTCTTGGGCCCGCGCGCCGCCGAGCATGCCCGTCATGGCGTAGTTTCCCTCGTGGCAGGCGTACTCATAGAGCGGTCCCGGGATCCTCGACATGGTGAGTTCACCGGTAAACGGTCGTACATAAACCGTGGGGTCGTCGACGGTGAACTGGTAGAGAATCGTATCGGGATCCGTACGCGTGAAGCGTTCGGTCAAGTGATAATTCTCGTCGGTCAATCCGTTATACAAGAATCCAAACCGGGTTTTGCCATTAAAGTTGGTGGTGTCGACAACCAGCGTATTGCCCTCCCAACGGCCGCGCGAGTCCCCGAGCCACTGGCGAATGGCTGAATCGAGATGAGGCCGCCCATCAATGGGGATCATGCGTACGTCGTGCACCATCTCAATCGAGATCATGACGTAGCCGGGACTTTGGACGATGCCATAGTTGTTGTTGTAGGCGTAAGGCAACATCGGCGGTCCAGCCGTGGGAAACACGAGGCATCGCTCGGCCAAACCGATATCCTCCGGCCCGGCGGGCGGCTGGAGCCGGCGCTGCGCCGCGGCGCGGTAGGCCTCCTGGGCTTTTGGGGTCAATGGCGGAACTCGCCCATCGGCCGGATCGATAATGATGGAGGTGCGCCGGGTCTTGACGACTTTCGAGCCCCAGTCGTACCAACCATTGTTGTAGGCGCTGCGAAGATCCGCATCGGGCGATGCGCCGCGGCGATCGGCGTCTCTGGAGATCGCCGTTTGTTTTTCGAATTCGGCCGCTTCCTCTTCCGTGAAATACGGTTTCCCGGCGAGTTCGGCGGGACGCTCGAAGGGCGTGGCGGTACCGATGCTCCAAATGCCCTGCAGGTCGCGTCTGGCCTTCGCAGCGGATGGTGACTGGCCAGCGACACTCCACATGATCGCAACACCAGCAAGAAGAGGGAAAAGGCGATGGGTCATCGGGAGACCTCCTTATAGCCGTCGGTCCATTTTACTAGGTGGGGAAGGCAGTCCTGCCGGCAAGCCGGCTTTCGTGCCGGCTTTTTTCGGCCGCATCGGGACAAGAAAGCCGGCCTGGAGGCCGGCTCGCCGCCAGGACTGGCTGCCCCACGGAGTGGACGAAGGTGGATACAATACGTCCATGAACATTCGCTGCTTGGCGGCCATAGCGGGGCTCCTGTTCCTGTCCACACCGGAAGCTGCGGCGCAAAACGCCGCGGTTCGTGTCCTGGTTTCAAACGGTCTGAAGGCGGCGATCGAAGAACTCCAGCCGCAGTGCGAGCGCGCGATCGGGCATCCGCTGGCAATCCAGTTCAACTCCACGGCGTCGGTGAAAAAGAAGATCGAGGCGGGCGAGGGATTTGATGTCGCGATGATCACCACCGAAGCGATTGACGACCTTATCAAACAAGGTAAGATGGCCGGCGGTTCCCGCGCCGACCTGGGCCGCTCCCAACTGGGCATCGGAATCCAAGCGGGTGCCGCCAAGCCTGACATCCGGACGCCCGAGGCGCTGAAACGAACGCTCCGGGAAGCGAAATCAATTACGTATCCCCAGGATGGCGCCAGCCGGGGATTCATCGAGAAAATGTTCGAAAGCTTGGGGATCGCCGCGGATGTGAAACCCAAGATTATCCTGGCGCCGGGGTCCGGACCGGCTACGGAGAGCGTCGCGGCAGGCAAGGCGGCGCTGGTGATCACGCTGTTCAGTGAAATCCTGCCGGTTCACGGAGTCGAAATTCTCGGCCCCTTGCCGGGAGAGTTCCACTACGATATCCGCTTTGGAGCGGCCGCCAGCGCTTCCGCGAAGAATGCGGAGGCCGCCAGCGCGTTGATCGCCTTCGTCACGGGACCGAAGGCTGCGCCCATTTTCAAAGCCAAAGGCCTGGAGCCCCGCTAAATACGGTGGCACGAAGGCTGAGTTCTGCGAGCAGAGCACTCTCGTAGACCTTCTCAAGGAAGTACGCGCTCCGTCAGCGAATCGAGGCATCGGCGTTCATCAGTGTTCATCGGCGGCCAATGTTTATGTGCCGCCAAACTCTTATTGGCCGCCGATCAACGCGGATGAACGCCGATTCTGAGCGGAGTAGGCGTGCGCAGCCCCCTTTCAGGCAGTCTGAAACCTAGGCCAACACCGCTCGAATCGCTTCTGCGATCTTCTTTCCGTGGAAGCGTCCGTTTTCGATGAAGATTTCGTTGGTGTGCATCCCCGCCACCAGGACCCCGGCCAGATACATCCCCTTCCGATCGCTCTCCAACGTTTCCGGATCGGTATCCGGGCGGTCCGTCTCCGGATTGAAGTGAATACCGTGCGCCTGGAGGAAAGAGACATCCGGACTGTAGCCGATCATGGCGAACACAAAATCGTTCTTCAGGCACTTCTCGCCGTCCGGCGTCGCGATCCGCACCGAGTTCTCGCGAATCTCCAACACCCGCGACCGGAAATACGCCGGGATCTCGCCGCTCTTGATGCGGTTTTCAATGTTCGGTTTGATCCAATACTTCACGTTGGCGTGGATGCCGTCGCCGCGATGTAACAGGGTGACGCGGGCGCCGCTCCAGTGCAGCTCTAACGCGGCGATCGCGGCCGAGTTCTTGGCGCCCACCACCAGCACGTCGTGGTTGTAATAGGGATGCGGCTCTTTGTAGTAATGAGTCACCTTCGGCAGATCCTCGCCCGGCACGTTCAAACCATTGGGCAGATCGTAATAGCCGGTGGAGAGAATCACTTTCTTCGATCCGTATTCGTGCGAACAACCGTGCGTGTCGGTCGAGTGCGTGATGAACGCGCCGTCGTCCCCCGACACGTGCTCCACGCGCTGGTATTGGCGGATGTCGAGATCGTAGTGATTCGCGACGCGCCGGTAGTACTTGAGCGCTTCGGCGCGAACCGGTTTTTCGTTGAGCGAAGTCATCGGGATATCCCCGATTTCCAGCAGCTCGGGCGTAGTGAAGAACACCATGTTGGTCGGGTAGTGGTACAGCGAGTTGACCACGCAGCCTTTGTCGAGCAACACGGCGCGCACGCCACGGCGCTTCAGCTCGATGCCGCAGGCGAGGCCCGTGGGACCGGCTCCGACCACGACCACGTCAGTTGATTCCACGCTAGAGCATCCCCTCGACAGTGGAATAGACCTGTTCGAGCGCTCCGTCTAACGCAGCACAGTCTTTGCCCCCTGCCTCGGCCATATCCGGCCGACCGCCGCCCTTGCCGCCCACGGCCTGTGCCACGGACCCCGCGAGCTTACCGGCATGGACCCTTCCGGTGAGCCCTTTCGTAACACCAGCCACAATCGAGACCGAAGAATCGTCGGCGGTTCCAAGGACGATCACCGCGTCTTCCCATTTG
>JBGPHB010000302.1:0-6037 GCA_041484155.1 Bryobacteraceae bacterium | reverse complement strand
GGCGTACAGAACCCGCACTGTAGCCCGTGTTCGTTCCAAAAGGCCTCTTGCATCGTGTGGAGCTTGCCGTCGACGGCCAGTCCCTCAATGGTGACGACGCTCGCACCGTTGGCCTGCACGGCGAACATGCTGCAACTCTTCACCGCCTTCCCGTCGACATCCACGGTGCAAGCGCCGCACAGCGAAGTCTCACAACCGATGTGCGAGCCGGTAAGGCCCGCCACTTCGCGCAGATAGTGAATCAGGAGGAGGCGCGGCTCCACGTCGTGGGAATAGCTTTTACCGTTGATAGTTAGGGTTATGTTCATGAAGATCCTCGGGCGTTTTCTAGCGCCCAGCGCGGCCGCACTGCGTTGAGGGCGGCTCCCAATGAAGATATCAGAATTGGGAGGAGAATCAAACAGGGGGCGTGGATCGGCGGCGACACTGCGTCCGTATGCCGCGATCCGCGACGCTTGGGACCGCTCCGACCTGGGTTCGACCACCAGGGATCGCACCCGAAAAGTGGTGGCATTCAGCGGGCAGTGTAGGTAACGGCGTGAAGGGCTATAGTTTAGAGGTGTGAGACGATTCGTCGCGGGCTTCATCCGCTCAGCTCAGGGTCCCCTTGATCAGAGAACTTAGCCGATCGCAAGCGACACTGAAACTCCTAGAAAGCGGCCGTACCTTGCTGCGGCCTCAGTTAGTCCATGGCGTTCTAGGTCGGTCAACCGCCTCGTCGTGACTTCGATCCTTAATTCTTCCGCTCTTGGAAGCGTCTTCCAGATGCCCACCATCCGCCCGCCTACCATCAGGGCATTTCGCGACGTCACCGGGCCAGAGACGCCCCGTCGGCCCATCTTGGTAACGGAATCACGATCTCGGTACGCTATGAAGTACTCATCGAACACCGGTAGCAGATGGACAATCTTGCATCCGTGAGAAGCGGCTGTCCTGTCGCCGATGGTCCAGTCCGTAAAATCACCCGCGATGTTGCTACGTGCGTTGTTCATTTCCAAGCCTCGTTTGGCGTCACTTATTCTGAGTCCGGACCACCAGACGAAGTCCCGTATTGTTGCCGGGCCACGGCTCTGGAAGTAGCGCCGAGTGAGTTCGGCGAGAGCCTCATCCCGTTCGAGGCGCCGAACTAAAGGCACCCGTGCTCCGAGCAATGCATAGGTCAGTTCCCTGCCGCGCTGTGGACCACTGCACAGAATGCCGTCAACCTCGGCATGCACCGTCAGGAGCGCAAGGCGGACTCCTTGCTCATCGAGGCCTGCTCGCTTGAGTTCAGCGCCAAGCTCCGCGCGCGTTAGAAACTCGTTATGCCGGAATGCGCGCTCAAAAACGGCATTCGCCCGAGTGTGGATAGCTCCAGTTAAGCCAAACTTCCGATCATGAGACGTCATGGCTTGACGAACACGGAGCGCGGTTAGCTCTCTCATCCAATGAATGTCAGCGGGCGCAACGAAGTGCCAGGTTGGCCGCATGACGTGCGTTCGTAGAATCAGCCCTTGGTTGAAGGCGTGTTGGATCTCCGCGTCTTGTGGGCCCTTGGCCATTCGCAGAGCCAGCGCCCACCTTGCGGCAGCGAACTCTTGAGCTTGGACTGCGCCTAGCCAAGAGACAATATCCGCAGCCTGGCCGGCCCTTCGCCCGGTAAGGCATTGGTTGTGGAGCCTCTGTTCACAGATGCGGGCGTCCTCAGACAAAGTACGGAGTCCGTGGTTTAAGGTCCGGCTTGGTGTAGGACCAATGACTGTGGACGATCTTCCAGGTTTCGCGAATCCGCGCGTACACTGCAGTGGAATTCCAGCGCGCAAGCACGGTCTCCGGGCCGCCCGACAATTTCCCGGGATGAAGTTGTGCCGGAACTGACTGCCGTCCGCAAGGGGATGCTGCAGGAACTGGTGAGAGCCAAAGACCACCCGACGATCACGATCGCCGTTCTTTGCACTGTTTTGCTGCTGAGTCTGTTCAGGCCTTCCTCCTTGCAAAGAGCGCTCCACCCGCCACTACCGAGAAGGGGCCGGCGAAGAGGAACGCTATCTGATACCAGAGCGGCACATGGCCAGCTTGTGCCGCCATCAAAGCAGCGACGGCGATGGCCACGATCACCCCCATGGCGGCGTTGGCCCCCGGGCGAAGTCTCGCCGCGATGTAGCCGCTGGCCAGCATCGTCGCGAGACCGATGATCAGGCTGAGGACGGTATGCACGGTTGCATCCAGAGAGAGAAGCCTCGAAAGAGCCGCGTCGGCCACGAATTCGATCACACCAGCAACGATGTACGCTGCCAATGCGACCGCAAGTGTGCGAATCCAACACCCTGGCCGCACGGAATTCCACACAATTGGAGGGATCGAACGAAGCACTTGCCCCCAATACCAGAACCAACCGGCACCGGGCGATTGAGTGCGAAGCTGGAACTCCTCGACTAAGTCGCCCCTCACCTCTTCCCGGTCCCTGGCAGTGAGGAAGCAACTGAGCAACCAGTTGGCCATGCGCGGAGCGGAATGAAGTTTCATCCGGTCCCCCAAAGGTGCTTCAGACCGTGCGTCATCTTGCGAATCGCTTCATGCGATGCCCTTAGAGCCTCTTCGCCACCGGGCTCGATTCGGAAGAATCGCTTCGCTCGCCCGCCGCGCTCCGCCGTCGGTTCGCCGGTAAATGAGCTGACGTAACCTTTCGCTTCGAGTCTTTCCAGGGTTGCATACACGGCCCCGATCGAGATGTTTCGTCCGGTGCGATCCTCAATTTCGCGGCGTACCGTCATGCCGTAGGCCTTTGACTTAAGCCTCACCAGGGCGAGAAGAATGATGTGCTCCAGCGGGCCCAAGAGCTCTCCGCGCGGCATATATGTTTTACATGTTAAAAGAAATCTGGTTGGTAGTCAATACCCTGTTTGGTAACGGCGACCATAGGTTGCGCGATGATTCCACCTTGGCGGGCATGGATCACGCCTCGGTGCGGCGAATGCCGGTTGCGTAAAGCACGATCAGGATCGTCCCCGAAATTGTCTTCTCAAACCGCTCCGTAACCGTCGCGGCTTATCGTACTCGCACAACAGGTCTGGCGAACTTCGCCGCGTCTACCGCGACGTTCGGCTGCACTTCCGTCAGGGCGTACTCCTCCCGACCGCTGACCCAGCCGAAGGTCCATTTGAACGGCATCATGACGCCGGCGACCGGGCGATAATCTGAGTAGTCGAATTGCGTCGGAACACGACCGACCGCTGAATTGGCATAGCGGATGGAGCGCGTCAGCAGGCCGGTCTGCTTGTCGAAATAAAACGTTGCGACAAGACCAGGGGCGGTTCCCTGAAGGACGTAGACGTCGCGGCCTTCAAGAGTGGTTGGATAGCCGACGCGCCAGGTCCTGAAGAATTCCTTGATCCGCCCCGGAAAGGCCATTTCAGCGTCCAGTTTGGCGCCTTCCAGCGCACTCGCGCTCAGTGGGTATTCCTGGATCACGGTGAGCGGCAGCATGACCCACGCATCGCGGCCATCGAAGGTCCTGGCCATATCCCCTTCCCGCTGATGGACGAAGGTGGCCAACTGACTCGGCGCCTTCGCATAGACCTCGGCCGGATCGCCCTTGCTCTCCCCAAACAAGAGGCTGGTCCCTTTGGCTGTGTAGCTGGTGAGATTAGCGATCCGGTCGGCCCCGCCGAGAGCCTGGATATATTTGTCAAGAATCTGATCCGCGGTAGGTGCGCCGGCGGAGGCGGGGGCCGGCGGTAGGATGTCAGGCGACACGACCAGTGGCTCGCCGTAGATGGAGTCGAGGGGAGGCGTGGCAGCGGGGCTGGAAGTGCCGCGATGGCAGGTCCAGCACGTCACCACCTGGGCGCCGCCGAAGTGGTCGCGATTGATCGCGCTCACCATCTGCACCATGCGGCGCGCGGTTCGTTTTCGGGGAGGGTCGTCCTCCCATTTCGGATTGGAGCCGCCGGCGCCCGTATGGCAGTCCCCGCAGCACACGTTCAGAGCGGCTGAAAAGAGGCCCATCGTCCCCATGAATTCGTCGACGCGAATACCTTTCAGCACTTGGATGTTCTTGAAGACCGCTTCGGCCAACTGCGGTCCCGCGGCTTGAGTCTGAGGCTGCGCGAAGGCCATGCCGCCAAACGGCAAGGTGGCGCCCAGCCACGCCACGGCGCCGGCAAACGCCCATCGTTTCGACACAACCGTCATCGATAGTCCTCCCTCAGTTCCCATTCTAATGAGTACGGTCGCGGACATTCAGGCGCACAACCGCGAAGAAAGTATGATACAAGCGGTCCGAACTAAAGTCAAACAACTGCCTCGACAACTGCCTCGACCTGGCCTGCGCAAGGCTGATCGAAGAGCGAACGGTGATCCGGATCGTGCGGAGCGCCGCGCCAGCGACGAAGTTGTTCCGCGTCAGTCCTCTCGGGGACGCTCCAGGTTTCATTCACACAAGGTTAGTGGTGCGCCCGGCACGACTCGAACGTGCGACCTCCTGGTTCGTAGCCAGACGCTCTATCCAACTGAGCTACGGGCGCAGTAGTGAGGCTAAATCGAGCTTACCATAGCAACGGATTGCGCCCATGATCCGTGCCGGTAACGGAGTGGTTTCAGAAGACATTTTTTCACACCTTCTGACCCCTGACGGGCGAGGCTCGTCGTGGGTTTGAAAGCCCCGCCCGTCAGGGCGGGGTAGCGCGCCGATTGAGCACGACCGGTCGTGCTATAATGAATTCATGGGAAACGAAACGCGCGAGCGGATCCTCCAGGAAGGGCTCGACCTCTTGAGCCAATCGGGCTTAGCAGGCGTAACCCTCGGCGTGCTCGCCGAGCAGGTCGGAATGTCGAAGAGCGGACTATTCGCCCACTTTCGCTCCAAGGACGAAGTTCAAATCGGATGGCTTCAACAGATGGCCCAGGTCTCCATGGCGCATGTTGTCCAGCCGGCGATGCGTGCGGCCGAAGGGCTTCCTCGTTTAGAGGCGCTTGTGCACAATTGGCTGGGATGGACCACGCGAGCAGGGCTGCGGGGAGGCTGCCCCGTGGCAGCGGCAATGTTCGAGCTCGACGACGCGGAAGGCGCGGTCAGGAACCAGGTTCTCGCCATGGAAAAGGAGTGGCGCGGCCTGCTGAAACAATTGGTAGAGCAGGCCATCGATCATGGGCACCTGCGCCGCGACCTCGATATCGATCAATTCGTTTGGGAGCTGTGTGGCATCTACTTGAGTCACCATGCATCGCGCCGTTTCATTCGGGATCGGAAGGCAGACGGGCGAGCAGACACCGCCTTCCAGGCGCTTCTTCAGCGCGCCAGGCGCAGGAAGTAGAACGGCATGCCAATTCTTCACGCTCCAGATCTAATCGCGCCCGTCATCGTCGCAATTCTTTTCATCCTCGCGTCGTCACTTCTCAGAGAACCAAACAGAAGAGACTTCATGGCGATCATGATCGCTGGCGCAGGCGCCGCGTACCTCAATGGCGGTCTCGGGAAATGGGAGTTTGCGTTCACCACGGTCGTTACGTTTCTTGCTTACAGAGGCCTTCACTCCTACCGTTTTATTGGTGCAGGCTGGCTCCTGCATACCGCCTGGGACGTGCTCCACCATCTGTTTGGCAACCCGATCGTTCCGTTTGTCCCAACCTCTTCGGCTGGATGTGCGATTGCCGACCTTGTAATTGCCGCTTGGTGTTTTGCCAATGCACCTTCTGTCTATGAGATGGCCACCGATACCGGCAGGTCCGTGAAGCGGCCGTAACGCGCCGCAGCGCCGCTCGAGCCCCGTCAACCGCCTCCGCGCGATGACATTGATCGTGACTCCCTCCGCCATCCGAGCTGTCTTCCATGTGCCGGCCACCTACTCGACCGAGGGTCCAATACTTCCGTCCCTCCATCACCTCGTGCGCAGCCGATTCATTTTCGAGGCCACGCCCCGGGCCATGACTTATGAAGTACCGCTTGGTCAGCTCGGCGAGCAGGGCGTAGGGAGCTGCTTTCCGCGGCGCGGGCCATTGCAGACAACGCCTTCGAGCTCCACATGCACCGTCAGGAGCGCGAGCCGGACGCCCCTCG
>JBGPHB010000301.1:0-6037 GCA_041484155.1 Bryobacteraceae bacterium | reverse complement strand
CGTGCGTGCGTGGGACCTGCGCACCGGCAAACTGGTCTGGACCTTCCATCCGATCCCGCGCCCGGGGGAACCGGGCTATGAAACCTGGCCGAAGGATAACTGGATCACCGCGGGATCGCCCGCCCACTGGGGTGCCGCGACCGTGGATTCGCAGCGCGGCTTGGTTTTCTTGCCAATCGGCCAGCCTGCTTCCCAATACTACGGGGGAGCGCGGCACGGGCAGAACTTGTATTCGTCTTCGATCGTCGCGCTGGAAGCCAATACCGGTAAGGTGCGCTGGTCTTTCCAATTGACGCACCACGATATGTGGGACTACGATGCAGAGGCCGCGCCTGCGATGATGGACCTGGTTCGCGACGGAAAGAAAATCCCAGTGGTGGTGGCGGTTTCGAAGCCGGGGCTGATGTTTTTCCTGAATCGCGAGACGGGCAAATCAGTCTACCCCGTGGAAGAGCGGCCCGTGCCGCAAAGCGACGTCCCTGGAGAGCAAAGCTGGCCGACCCAGCCGTTTCCGGTGAAGCCTCCGCCCTTGGCGCGGGTCAGCATGAAGCCGGAAGATATTTTCACGGGAGAGCCGGAACACGAAAAGTTCTGCCGTGACCTGGTTGACAAGATCGGCGGCATTCACAATGAGGGGCCGTACACACCGTACAGCAGCAAGGAAATCCGGATCATCTTCCCGGGCCAGCAGGGCGGGCCCAATTATGGCGGCGTCGCCATCGATCCCGGCCCGGGATATGTGTTCGTCAATGCGCGCAACGTCGCGGGTATGGGCCGCCTGGATAAGACGACGGAGGGCGATCAAGTGGCCTACCGCCGCTTCAGTCCTCTGGGTCGAGGCTCGTTTTACGCCCGCTTCTGGGATCCGGCCAACCAGTTGCCCTGCCAGCAACCGCCGTGGGCTGAATTGACGGCGGTCAATGCGGGCACCGGAGATATCGCGTGGCGCGTGCCCCTCGGTACCAGCGATGAGATGGAAGCCAAGGGTGTCCACAATACGGGAGCGTTCGGGCAAGGCGGTCCCATTGCCACAGCCGGAGGGCTAGTGTTTATCGCCGGGACAATCGACAAGCGCTTCCGCGCGTTCGAATCGCGAACCGGGAAGGTGTTATGGGAGGCGAAGCTCGATGCGGAAGGGCACACCAGCCCGATGACCTATCTCGGTCGTAACGGCAAGCAATACGTCGTGATCGTGAGCTCGGGCGTGAATGCCTTTTCCGTCGAGTGAGGTTGTGGGGCGAGCTTTTAGCTTGCGAGCCGGCTTTCTTTCCGCGACGACCGAAAGCCGGCTCCCGGAGTTTCTATATTTGTGAAACAGAACCCCGCCCTGACGGGCGGGGCTTTCCGGCGTGGTTGATGAATGTCGTGGACGAGCGCAAACCCGCAAAGCCCTGCCCGTTAGGGCGGGGTTCAGTTGAGAAATGTAGAAACTCCAAGGTTAAGCCGGCTCGCCGGCAAGAATGCCCGCCCCACACATTTTCTCAGAGCTACGGATCATACATCCATGAATGGCCGGTCGGGTCGCAAGCGGCAGGCCAGGACGGCACCCAGAAGCAGGAGCACGATCGAGACGCCAAAGGGGACCACCCAGCTTCCGGTTCGGTCGACGAGGTAACCGAAACAGAATGGCGAAATGATGCCGGCGACTCCGAAACCAAAGTTCATCATGCCGCTGGCCGACCCGGCATAGCGCGGCGCAATGTCCATGGGGACGGACCAGATAGGCGCCACAATGAGCTCCGCGAAAAAGAAAGCCAGCGACAGGCAGACCGCGGCTACCGTGAGCTGGTGGACCAGAACCACCGGGAGCAGGAACACAAAGGCGCCCAGAAAGCCCGTGACGATCACGTAGCGGCGCGCCACCACCAGGCTGCCGGTTCGGCGGAGGAGACGGTCGCTCACTACGCCGCCCATCGTGTCACCCACGACTCCCGCAAGAAAAACACCGGTTGAAAACAACGCGGAGGCCTGCAAATTGAGATGGTAGTTTTCGAGAAAGAACGATGGGATCCAGCTCAGGAACAGCCACAGGGTCCATCCGTAACAGAAATCGACGATGGTCACGGGAAGGATACGCCGGGCTAGGCGCAGCCAGGGCACGCCACGTGAGTCCCGGTCGCTGGCGCGGGAGGGCAGCGTCGCCAGTTCCGCGGCTGTGATGGAAGGATGTTCCCGCGGGTCGTTGCGAAAATACCAGACCCAGGCGATCAGCCAGGACAGGCTCGCCAATCCCAGAATCACAAAGGATCCGCGCCAGGATACGAACGCGAGCAGCGCCGTGACCAGCGCCGGCGTCAACGCATTTCCGATCCGGGAGAAAGAGTGGACGATGCCTTGCGCGAAACCCCAACTCCCTTCCGGTGTCCAACTCGCCATCGCACGAGTCGCCGTCGGGAAGGCGGCGCCCTCGCCGAAACCTAGGGAAAGACGAACCAGGATCAGAGACGTCAACCCGCCTACGGCGCCGGTAAGCACGGTCGACGCGCTGACCACCAGGCAACAGAGCGAGAGGGTGAGACGCGGCCCTAGCTTATCGCCAACCCAGCCGCCAATCAGTTGGAAGACAGCATAAGGAAGCGCGAAAGCAGAGAACGCAAGTCCAAGTTCGGTGTTCCCAAGGTGCAGGTCCGTCTTGATGAACGGCGCCGCCGTCGAGATGTTCACCCGGTCGACAAACAGCAGGAGGTACAGGAAGCACAGCAGCAGGAGAACCGCGCGAGGGGTGCTGAGCCTTCGCGATCGCATCGATTTGGTCACACGGCGGGACGCGTCTCGCCCTTGATTTGCGTGCGATGCATGATCCTGCGCGAGTTCTCGTCAAACGGGTCACGGCGGTGCATGGTGCAGCGGTTATCCCACAAAACGAGATCGCCGGGCTGCCATACGTTGTGCCAGGCGAAGTCTTCGCGCGTGGCGTAAGACCACAGCTCGTCGAGCAGTGCATCGGATTCCGAAAGCGTGAGCCCGCCGATATAAGCGTTGCGTCGGCGACCGAGGTAGAGCAGGCGTCGTCGCGTTTCGGGATGGGTGCAGACCAATGGATGGTATGTTCCAGCGGAGGCGAGCGGATCGTCGACCGCAACCACGCCCTGCCGGACATAACCTCCACTGTTATAGGTGCTGTCGTGCTTCAGCGTGAGGCCGGAGAGGCGTTGCTTGAGCGCCTCCGGCAACGACTCATAGGCGTGATACATGCTACTGAAATACGTGTTCCCTCCCTGCGGGGGAACCTCCAGAGCGTAAAGCATGCTCGCCTTGGGCGGATCTTCGAGGTACGACATGTCCGTGTGCCAGGTTGCCTCGCCCGCGCCGAGGCTGCCGATGGGCGCTCCATTTTCGATGACGTTCGACACCACGTAGAGTTCCGGATGGCCCTCCACAAAGCGGCGTCCCGTTTCCTGGACCGGCGCCCACTCAAGGTTGCCGAACCGACGGCTGAACTCAATTAACGCGTCGTCGGATAGCTGTTGTCCCCGGAACAGGACGACCTGGTGCTCGAGCCAGGCGCGATAGATACTGACAAAATCACGAACGTCGACCGTGGTGAGACGAACACCGCGAATCTCGGCGCCGAGGGGCTTTCCGCTTGGAATGATCTCCACCATCTCAGCGGGCCGCGTATGTCTTGCTGAAGCCGTTGCGTCCGTTGGTGACGGTGAACTTGCCGTCCTTTGCGACGGACGCTTTGATCCAGTTCCCCTTGCAGTCGGCGGTTTCCTCGAGGTTCGCGATCATGTTTTCCGAGGTGTTGTGGCTCGGGTCCTTATCGAGAAGCGACAGGTGTCCCTGCCAGATGCCTTCTACCCCCGGGGTCTTGGCGAGCCGTTGATAGGAATTCTTTTCATACGCGGCGGGCGTGATCAGTTTGACGGTGTTGTCAACCTGCCCCAGGCCCTTCCGCGGGCCGTTGTTGATGACCACGACCTGAGGCTGGATGGCTCCGAGAAACGCCGGCGCTCCGGAGCCGTCCAAAAATCCGTGGCGGCTGCTCTGATACAGCGTCACCTTTCCCAGCTTATTCACGGGACACACGAGCTCCATTTCTTTTTCCCAGTCGAGGTCGATCAACGCCAGGAACTTGAACTTGCCGTATGTGAGGAGGACTCCCACCATGCGCTGGTTCTCGGGACCGGCCGGCGTCTGCTGTGCCGCATCGGCGCAGAGCGGATTCGGACCGCCGCCGTTGACGGGGTTCGTGAGAGTCTTCTCATCCGAGATGACCACCAAGACTTGCAGGCCTTTGATGGGAATCTGGTCTCCCGGTTTCACGATGGTCCGCTTGCCGGCGGATGCGGCTGTGAAGCTATCGAGCCACTGCTGATTCACTTTCTCGATGTCATCGCCGCGGCCGAAGAACTTGCCGATAGGTATCATCTTGGAGAGCGCGGCCAGTCCGCCTACATGGTCGGCGTGGTAGTGGCTGATCACCAGGTAGTCGATCTGTTTGATGCCGGCCTGCTGGGTGGCGGCGTAGATTCGCTTGGCGTCGCGGTCATCCACGGCCCATCCGGTGTCGATGAGCATGGATTCTCCGGAGGGGGACACAATCAGCGTGGCCGCTCCGCCCTCGACGTCGATCCAATAAAAGTCCAGGTCTCTGGACTGCGCGGCGGGAGCGAGTAACAAAAAAAGCAAGAGTGGCAGCATGAGGGACTCCTATTTTGTGTCCGGCTCCCGATACGGGCGCCAGACTCGTCGTTGATTGGATTCGCGGCAAAGATGCTTGCGGTCCTGGTCCTCGCAGTATTGGTAGGCGCCGCTGGCCACGTCGAATATCATCTCGCGACCAGCCGGCTCGAGAGCCGCGTACACACTGCGCCCGCCCTCGCGAACATACAGAGTTTGCGTCCTCCACCAGAGGGAGGACACCGAGTGCGAAAAGCGGTCAATCTCCGCCGCTGAAAACAAATCGGCGAGTTTGTAGCTGCGAATCAGGTTTCCGCGTGGGGAGTAGAATGCGACGACCTCGCCGTAGCCCATGTTGTGCCAGTTGTCGAAGGTGATCAAGAAACCGAAATCCGTGACGAGAAACTCGACTGGGGCGACCGGATGGACCAAAGTGGCAGTCGACGCGAGATGGTAGGAACGATCCTTTTCGCGGCGGTAGAACTCGGCTTCGGCATAGGGCCCTTTCGCCGCGCCGGCGAACCCGACTGTGTCGCCGATGCTCTTGCCAGGAATCACGCGGACGAAATACTCACGCGACTTGCTGAAGACTTCGCGGATTTGGGCGCTTGCCCACTCGTCAGCGCGGGCAACTCGGCTGCTTAGGGCGCACAGGACAATCGCCAGCGATATTCGTGCAACCACATCGTCATATTACCAGGGTGGGGTGACACTTCCATGCTGAACCCCGCCCTAACGGGCGGGGCTTTCCGGCGTCGTTGACAAGTGCGGTGGCGGGCGCAAACCCGCAAAGCCCTGCCCGTCAGGGCGGGGTTTCGTTCAGAAATGTAGAACGCCCGCACGGGCCCGGAGTTTTGACGCTAGGTCGAGCATGTCGCTGGACACGACATCGAAGTCGCCGGGGCTGGCTTTGTCGGATCTGCCGCCGGGACCGTTTTCGTTTGGCCGGTGAATGAAGCCGGTCCGCAGTCCAACGCCACGCGCGGCCTTCAGGTCGTTGGAGTGCGCGGCCACCATCATCACTTCTTCAAGCTTGAGGCCGAGCAGATCGGCGGCCATCAAATACGTTTCGCGGTCGGGCTTGTAGTGCTTGGCCAAATCGGACGAGAGGATGGCGTCCCAAGGCAGGCCTGCGTTCTTGGCCATATCGGTCAGCAGCGCGAAGTTGCCGTTTGAGAGCGGCGAGTTCACGAACTTCTTCTTGAGGCGGGTCAGTCCGGGCACCGAGTCTGGCCAGGGCGTTAAGCGGTGCCAGGCCTTGCAGAAGTGGTCTGTCTCGGCCTCGTCGAGGCCCTCGATGCCATACTTCGGCAGCATCAGATCGAGCTGGGTGCGCATCAGCGCGTCGCAGGTCGTAAACGGTAGCTCGCCGCGATGGATCTTCTGAATGGCGCCGACGTAGCCGACCTTG
>JBGPHB010000300.1:0-6039 GCA_041484155.1 Bryobacteraceae bacterium | reverse complement strand
TATTCGTCACCCACAACACTCACGAAGCCGTGTGCCTCGCGACGCGTATCATTGCACTCGCAAAGGAAAGTTCCAGCGACATGGGTTCCTCCGTTGCACTGGATCTCCCAGTCCCGCACCTCGATTTCGATTCGGACGAAGAAGAGATCCGCAGGCTGATTCGGGAGGTGGAATCCGCGACTCTTCCGCGTGCCAGCGTACAATTGACCAACCATGTCCTTCTATAAGCGCCACGCGCCACGTCACCGCGAACATACCCGTCCCCTGCCCGATTTCAAGGATCTGGAGGGCATGCGGGCTTTGAGAGAGGAAAAGGAGATTCCGCTCCGGCAATGGGAGCGGGAAGTCCGCCGGGGAAAGGAATTTGGCCTCGAGTGCGTCGATTCCATCGAGGACAAGACCGAGATCAGTTGTTTCCAGCGCGGCGAGTTGCCCCACTGGTCCGGCATCAATACCTTCCTGAAGGCGCCGTATCTTGAAGATGTGCGCCAGGTGGGCGAGTACGACGTTGCTTTCCTGGGCGTGCCGTTTGACATCGCCACCACTTATCGCGCGGGCACTCGCTTCGGCCCGCAGGGTATTCGCCGCATCTCATCGCTGTATACGACCTACAACTTCGAACTGGGCGTGGACCTGCGCGAATCGCTGAAGATGTGTGACGTCGGCGATGTGTTCTGCCCGGCCAACATCACCAAGAGCCACGATCAGATTACGAAAGCCGTGGCGCATGTGCTCTCGCAAGGCACGCTGCCGATGATCATGGGCGGCGACCACTCCATCGGCTATCCGTGTGTGCGCGGCGTCGCGCAGTGCATCGAGGGAAAAGTGGGCATCATACACCTCGACCGCCACATCGATACACAGGAAAAGGACATGGACGAGATTATGCACACTTGTCCGTGGTTCCACGCGACCAATATTCCGAATTGCCCGCCCACCAATTTGGTGCAGGTGGGCATCGGCGGATGGCAGGTGCCGCGGCCTGGTGTGAAAAAAGGGCGTGAGCGCGGCTCGACGGTGCTCACGATCCAGGACATCGAGCGCATCGGAATCGAGAAGACCGTCGAGATCGCGCTCGAAGTCGCATGGAAAGGCGCCTCGGCGGTTTATCTCTCTTTCGACGTGGACTCGATCGACGCGGGATTCGTACCGGGCACGGGATGGCCGGAGCCGGGGGGATTTCTGCCGCGCGAGGCGCTGGCCATATTGAAGGGAGTCGCCAAGGAAGGGATCGTGGCCATGGAGGCCGTCGAGGTGTCGCCCCCGTATGATATCTCCGACATCACCGCGTTGGTGGCGGTGCGCGCCATGGTCGACGTCCTTGCCACAATGGTCAAGCATGATCGCATCGGCGGGAAACTCGTCTGACCCGGAATTCCTCATCCTGAGCGACCTGCGGCCCCATGACGCCGCGTGGCCGTTGGCGGCGGCTCAGATCGAGGACGTCCGCGCCGCCTGCGCGCGTGTCCTCGGATTCAATCCGAATGTGCGGCTGGAGCACATCGGAGAAATGCGCACCCAGCCCGGCCGTGAAACGTTTCTGCTTCCCGCGGCGCTCGATTTCAGTCTCTGGGACCGCGACTCGCTGGGACAAAGAATCGCGGAAGAACGCCGCAATCACGCCGACACCGTCATTCACCATGATGATGTCGACCCAGGCCATCCGCTCGTGGTTGAAGCCTTGAGTTTTCAGACGGCGATGGCTCTGGAAGATACTCCTCCGCAGAAATGCGGCCTTATCCTGGCGGCGAGCGGGCACGGTGATCCGGGCAGCCGGGCGCAGAGCTACCGCCTCATGCGGCTCTTGTGGGAACAGTTGGGGTTTGCCGCGGCGGAGGTTGCGTTCGTACGTAACGCACAACCGTTTCTGGCGCATGTCTTGGAGCGTTGCGCGCGCGGACCGCTTCCGTGGGCTGTGCTTTTTCAAGGCCAATGGGAGACCGAACACCTCGCCTATGCGCGGGTGATGCTGGAGAACCTCAAGCTCCCGTGGCCCTTTGTGCCCCCACCAGCCGCGCACCCGCTGTTGACCGCGTGGTACGCGCAGCGGATCACGCGTCTGTGGCACGAAAAGCGGGCGCGCGAGGCGGTCCGAACGCCGTCGTTGAAGAGGGCGCCGCCACCCGTAAAGACGATCCGAAATTGTGGCGGCGGGCTCATCGCACGCGCGACAGATCGTGATTCCCTGGCCGAAGTCGTGAGCATGATCTTGCCGGAACCCAAGCCCGAGCGCGTGCTTGTAAAGGTGACTTGGCACGGATATGCGACCGGAACCTATACTGATCCGGCAGCGCTGGATCTGCTCTTGAGCGCGCTGCCGGCGCCGGCCGTCATCCTCGAAGGGCATACCAGCAGCCGCAATCTTGGCGGCGCGACGTTCGATTGGGAAACGGAAGCGCGAGCGAACCGAGCATGGATTCGGCAACAGGAGGCGGAGTACCTGCGGCGCACCGGCCTCCAGGAAGTTCTGGTTCAACACCGCGCGGAATATATAAACGTTACCGAAGCGTTCTGGGACGAGGGGAGCCCAGGAGATCCGGCGCAGTTCGTCCCGAAAACTCTGCTCGACTTCCGCGGCTGCCCGATGCTCAGCTTCGCTAAGTTCAAGGGCCCGACCCGCCTCGGAATTTCCAATTTGTTCGGTCTGATTCCGCTACCACTCCGCAGCGCATGGCACGGTCCGAACATCACCTGGTTTGCGCGCGTGTGCTGTGACCTGGCGAAGCTGTACGGATCGCTGTTCGAGTTGTGCGGCCTGGTTGAGGGACTCTACTCCGCCGTCCGCTGGAACCGCCAGGGTCTGTATCGAAGCCGCTGGGGCAATTATGATCTGATTCGTGACACTGCCTACGTCACGGCCAGCCGCGGGCTGGTCTCGGCCGACATCTTGGCAGCCAGGCTGCAAGGTAAGGATGTGCGCCAAAGCGCCTTCTTTGACGTGGTCCGCGAGGAGCTCGGTTGGGACCCGGGAGCGGCGGAAGCGACGCTCCCGGAGGAGGCGAGCTCGGTGTTTGCTTGAGTTGGTTGCCGTGCAAGTATCTGCGGGTTGCGGTGGGGGAAAGTAAACCTAAAGTGGGTTCCCTAGATCGGCCTTGGTGGCCGAGATCGCTGTACGGGCGGTCTCGGTGACAGTTGTGCGCAGGCCTGGCAGGTATTTGACGAGAGTGCTAAAGTCTTGACGAGCGATGCTCAAGAGTTTCGTATCGACCAAAGCACGAACCGTCGCCGTCCGTGTAACATCGTTGAGTAACGCCACCTCTCCAAAGTATTGACCTGGACCGAGGCGCGCGAGATGTACTTCCTGTCCGGTACCAAGACTGCGGACTACCTCTACTTCGCCTTCATTGATAATGTAAAAGCGGCTGCCGGGTTCTCCCTGCCGAATGACCACCTCGCCGGCGCCAAATCTGAGCGGAATAATGGAATCGCTGCGGGATACCGTGAGTTGCGCAATGTCAGTGGGCAAGGCGGTTGACGCAAACCAGTCGAACAGAATCGTCCAGCGGCGTAACCAACTGGGAATAGCAGCGAGAAAAATCAGGCGCCAGAACAGGCTGGCCAAGAAACCACTCAGCGGAACCCCGAAAAAGTCAACTACCGCCCAAGTATTGCTCAGCATCGCGAGGTCGCCGAACGCCGTGAATGTGAAAGGTCGCGGAGACTTGGCGCGGTGTTCCGCAATGATGTTGTCGCCGGCGCATGTTCCGTGCGTAAGGGCGTATATAAATGTAGGCGGACACGCCTCGCCGGTTTTAGGATGTGGAATAGCCGCGTTATCGCCAAGCGCGTAGACGCCGGGATGCCCTGGCACTCTGCAGAACCGATCGGTCTTGATTCTGTCTTGGTCAAACACGAACGGCAGACTCGTGACAACGGGATTGGGCTTAACTCCAACGGTCACGATGAGAGTTTTGGTGGGGATCCGCTCACCCGTGGAGAGCAACGCTGCACTGGAGGTCGCGCCTGCGATACTTTGTCCGTGGCGGACTTCCACACCAGTCCGCTCCAGATACCTAGCCGCCCGGCGAGCCATCCCTTCGGTGACGGCGGGCAATATCCGGTCCGAGGTATTTATGAGGAGAAAGCGTATCTCTTGGCGGTTGATGCTGGGATAGAAACGCAAGGCCGAACGCACCAATTGATTCGCCTCCGAGCCGATCTCGACACCAGCAAATCCGGCGCCTGCGATCACAAACGTAAGAAGCCGGCATCGCTCCTCCCGATTCTCTTGGACGGAAGCGCGTTCGAGCATCTCGATGATGTGATCGCGAAGGTGAAACACATCCCCGATGGTCTTGGTTTGTAACCCGTGTTCGAGCAGGCCGGGGAAGCGCGACAGATCGGTCACGGAACCGAGCGAAATGATCAGGTAATCGTAGGAGAGTGCGATTCGCTGTCGCTCTTCACCGGGGTTCAAGAACACCTGACGCCCCTCCAGGTCGATTCGCTCCACCTCACAGGCGTAGAGTTTCACTTCTGGAAGGATATGGCGCAACGCAACCAGGGCGTGACGAGGCTCGATTTTGCCGCCAACAATCTGCGGCATGAGACCGTGGTACACCTCGGCGTTGTCGCTATTGACAAGGACGATTTCAAGGTGGTCGTCAGGCTTACGCAACTTTAGCAGGCGCTTGGCTGCATGAAATCCGGCGTGGCCGCCACCGAGGATAAGTACTCTCTTGTTCGCCGACGTACTCATATGCACATGCTCGCATACCCCAAGGCAAGTTTCCCCTCCCAATAGAGGTTCACTGGGCCGCAACCCTGGGCTGCGGCAACCTACTACTGTCTACACAGCACTGAGGCGCGTACTTCATCCCCACTCGTGCGTAAAGTGCCGAGATCAAGCTGACGCGCCGGAATGGCCGCGAAGAAAACACGTCCAGGCTTCCGGCTGTCGTTGCGGCCGCCATCCTGGCTACCGCGGCATGGACGGGAGAGAAATCGTCGAATACGCGTAGCGTCGCGTCCCCGGGAAGCGGATCCTGATGGGAAGCACCGACCCACGTTAGGGTGAGCTGGTCCACGGCCCTTCCGTCCGGAAGTCTCGCGTGCAATCGAGCGGCGTTCCGCGCAAGGTTGAGCGTAACGATGTTCCGGCCGGCCCCGATATTCACCTCGCCTCTCGCGATGTCGAGTCGCCGCATTTCAAGCCTGCCATCGATCAACACACGGCCGATGGTCCCGTGCGTGACGCTATTCCCCTTCAGATACAGAACTCCTTCGATGACCAACTGCCCGTCCGGAGCGCCGCAATCCATCTTCAGCCGATCGATTTCCGGGCCCTTCCGCCGTACGCTGAGCCGGCACGTCCCGGTGAATTCGACGCGCGGTATGTTCCGACCCTGTGCGCTCTCGAACAGGTATTCATCGAGATCGTGAATGTCCGATTCGCTGAGGAATCCGGCGAGCCCTTTGATGACCCGGTCGAGATCTTCCGGATTTGAAGCCGACCAGATCTCCAGTGGAGCACGGCGATTGGAAGGCTCAAACTCCGCCGGGATCTTTGCCTGTTGTTCAATCAGGCGCGCAAGAAGATTTGAATCGTCAGCATGAAAGCTGGCCGGTATCATCGCCAACGGATTGCGATTCGGAATATCCGGGTTTGGTATTCGCAGCCCCTGGGGCCATTTATCCTGCCAGTGCTTAACGAAGGGCTGGAGGAACCCGGTTCGGTAACGGACAGACGTATTGTCGAGCGATTCCAACCCACTCAGGCGGTATTGCAACAGAAGCGTAAGAACGTCCGATCTCCACCGGATCGCCTCGGCTTCATCACCCCCCGTGGCTTCCTGCCAGAGCATTTGATAGGCAGAAAGTAGATTGGCCCGGTCGGCTGAATTCTGGATCGCGTTCGGGACATCCACTCCCTGGTCGATAGGAAGATCGTAAAAGCTGCGACCCTGCTTTTCCAGAAGCGACCTGATCTCAAGATTTGCGTTGGTCTCGTCCCACAACTGGCTCGGGAAAATGGGCGAGTGTCCCTGATGACAAACTGTGCATACCTTCCGATTGGCATAAACAATCTCGGGACTGCCG
>JBGPHB010000299.1:0-6048 GCA_041484155.1 Bryobacteraceae bacterium | reverse complement strand
GGTCTCGCCCGGCATCCAGGAGCCCTACCCGAGCCGCCGCCCGATTCACCAGCGTCGATTCGACTCCCGCGGAGTTGACCAGCCACTGCACGCCCTTTCGAAACGGATCGCCAAACTCGCCGCGTACCGTGGCCAAACTTACGCACAGGGCCGTGTCCCAGTGGGTGATTTGCACGTCCGCGGAGGGCCGCCAGCCACCGTTGGCGCCCTGCCAGGATGTGAGCAGGGCCCACGCCCGGTCCGCGGCCGGCTCGCCGTGCAGCGCTAACGCCGCGTAGGCAGTCGGCTCGATCCAGGACTGTTTTCCACGGAAGTAACCCCAGCCGCCGTCTGGATTCTGGGCGGGCCGAAGTGCACCGAGGCGCGCTCCAAGGTAGGAAGATCCCACGGAAGTACCATCGGCGATGTCGGGTAAAAGCTCCAGGGTACTGGGGCGAAAGTCCCATTTACTCGCTAGGGCATTCTCCCTAGATTTGAGGGGAGACGGAAGTCCGTGAATCAGCTACTTCTCCAATACTCCTATCTGCAGGTCCTGGACTTCCTGACCACCGTGGCGTTCCTCGTGCATGGGGTGCGCGAGGCCAATCCCCTGGTTCGCCTGGTGCTCGACACGTCGCACCCGCTCGGCGGGCTACTGGCAGTGAAGGTGTTGGCCGCGGCGCTAGGGATTTACTGCTGGAGGTGTGGCCGGATGCGGCTACTCGGCCGGATCAACATCCTGTTTGCGGTGGTCGTCGCCTGGAACCTGGCGGCCCTGATTGTGGTGGCAGCCCCGCTCGCGGTGATCTGACGTGGCCCAGGTAACCGGCACGGTTCGCTCCATCGACGGCGCACCCATCGAAGGCGTTCTGGTCATGGGCGCCGGCCTCAACTACTCGGAGACCGATTTAAGAGGGAATTTCAGCCTGGTCCATCCGGAGATGGCGCTGTTCTTTTGGTGTACCGGATTCCTGCCGAAGGTGCGAGTCCTGGCCGCGGGCGAACGGCGTGTGGACATCGTGCTGAGCAGTGCGGTTGCCGTCCGCGCCTCGGCGTAGCGCGCGTGCTACTATTCCGTGCAGGAGCCTTTCACGCAGGTGTTCACCATGGGTCGTTGTGCGGCAATTCTTCTCATTACCCTCTTTGCGAACGCGGCGGATTGGCCGCAGTGGCGGGGCCCGAATCGGGATGGCATCTCGAGCGAAACCGGATTACTGGCTTCCTGGCCGGCGGGCGGACCGCGGGCGGTGTGGAAGACCAACGGGCTCGGCGAGGGATACTCTTCACTGGCCATCGTCAAAGGCCACATCTACACCCAGGGCCAGCGCGGCAACCAGGCGTACGTTTTCGCCTTCGACGTCAACACCGGAAAGAAGCTGTGGGAGACGGCGACCAGCCGAGCTTACAGCAACGATCGCGGCAATGGTCCGCGCGGCACCCCAACCACCGACGGCGATCGGCTCTATGCCATGGCCGGGGACGGTACGCTGGTCTGCTTGGACGTGGCCACCGGCAAGTCGATCTGGTCACAGAACGTGGTTCAGAAATACCGCGGGTCGGTGGCCAACTGGGGGATGAGCGAGTCGCCGTTGATCGATGGCGACCGGCTGATCGTGATGCCCGGCGGGCGCGGCGCGTCGATTGTCTCCCTGAACAAGGTTGACGGCAGCTTGCAGTGGAAAACCGGAAACGACGAGGCGGGATATTCGTCGGCCATCGTGGTGGAGGTCGCCGGCGTGCGCCAGGTGATCGCGCTGAGCGGCGATTCGGCCATGGGCGTCATGGAACAAAACGGCGAATTGCTGTGGCGATACCCTAAGATCGCCAACCGTACCGCCAATATCGCGACGCCGATCCATCATGACGGCTACGTTTTCGTCTCCACCGACTATGGCACCGGCGGCGCGCTTCTGAAGCTGGGGCCAAAAACGATGTCTGAGGTGTACTTCAGCCGCGAAATGAAGAACCATTACTCGACGTCCGTGCTGGTGGGCGAGACGCTCTACGGCTACAACGATGCGATCCTCACGGCCATGGATTTCAAGACCGGCAAGGTTCTCTGGAAAAACCGCAGCGTCGGCAAGGGTTCGGCGATGTACGCCGACAAGCGCCTGTACCTGCTGAGCGAGGATGGCGTGGTGGGGTTGGCGGACCCAACGCCCGACGCGTACAAGGAAATCTCGAGGTTCGAGATTTCGAGGGGGCAGTGGCCCACCTGGTCCCCGCCGGTGGTCGCCGACGGCAAGTTGTATTTGCGGGAGCAGGACAATTTGATCGCTTACGACATCAAGGCCAAGTAGCACCGCGATCAAGATGATCAAGGGATTCTTTGTCTTCCTCCTGGTCCTGATCGTAGTTGGAGCGCCAGCCGCTCTGTTGGTGTTATCGGGGCACTCGAAGCTGGCTTTCGATCCGGACCTCAAAGCGATCGCCGCTGCGACGCCCATTCGTGTCCAGGTCGCCAATCCGCACGGCGTTCGCCACATGACGGCCCGGATCGAACAAAATGGCGCCAGTATCATGTTGAGCGAAGCGCGGAGCCCGGCGAATCGTCTTACCTTCTGGCGCGCGCGAGAGTCCCCGGTGCGTTTTCAGTTCGCCAGTGGGCCAAACGTCAAGGAGGGCAAGGCCCGGCTCGTGGTCGAAGCTCAGTCCAACGACTTCCGCGGCTCCACGGATACCATCTCAGCCGACGTCGAGGTTGTTCTGCGACCGCCTTCGGTCAAGGCCGACGAGTCCCAGCACTATATCAACCAGGGCGGCTCAGAGCTGGTGGTCTTCACTCCCTCGGGCTCCAGGATCGACGGGGGCGTCCGGGTCGGCGCGCACACATTCCGCAGCTTCCCCAACCCGCGGAGTCCAAACGAGCGTTTCTCTCTGTTCGCGTATTCATGGGACTTGCCGCATGATACCGTGCCAACCGTAGCTGTCCGGAACGCGGCAGGGGCTGAAGCCACTGCACGATTTTGGTTCAAGGTCTTTCCGAAGAAATTCCGCGTTCGCGACCTGGCCATCGACGACCAGTTCCTGGAAAAGGTAGTCCAGGAGCTCGATCCCAACGGCTCCGGCGATCTGCTCACGCGTTTCCTCAAGATCAACGGCGAAATGCGGCGCGCCAACAACCAGACGCTGGCCGATCAGCGTTTGAAGACGGAAGAACGCTTCCTCTGGACGGAATCTTTTCTCCAGTTGGCGAACTCAAAAGTAGAATCCGGATTTGCAGATGTTCGCAGCTACATTTACCACGGGAAGAAAGTGGACGAGCAGGTTCACTTGGGATTCGACCTTGCAGTCGGGCAACACACTCCGGTGGCGGCTGCCAACGATGGCAAGGTGGTTTGGGCGGCGCCGATGGGGATCTACGGCAACTGCATCGTGGTGGATCACGGCTACGGCTTGCAATCGATCTACGGACACCTCAGCGAAATCACCGTGAAGCAAGGGGAGATGGTGAAACGCGGCCAGCCCATGGGAAAAAGCGGATCTACGGGATTGGCCGGCGGGGATCATCTTCACTTTTCGATGCAGATCGATGGGGTTCAGGTGAATCCGATCGAGTGGTGGGATGAACACTGGATTAAAGACCACGTCTCCGCACGCGTCAAAACGCACTGAACCCCGCCCTGACGGGCGGGGCTTGCCGGCGCGGTGAATGCGCGGTTGCAAATGCACGACCAGCCCTGCCCGTCAGAAGGTGTAAGGAATTCGTTCAGCCCGCTCCCTTACGGTCGCGGTTCGGTATCGGCACGCTGCGCAATCAGCCGCTTACCGAACCGCGACCGTAAGGGAGCGGGTTGAGAGGACAAAAGAGGACAATTCCTTGCAGCTTCTCAGGGCGGGGTTTGTGCAACCGTGCCACACTCCCGAAGGCGGCCAGTCTCCTTTTGCACATCTAGAGCCGCCCCGGGGTGTAGCCGAAGGTGTGCTTGAATGCCGCGATGAAGGCGCTGACACTCGCGTAGCCTGCGTCGAAAGCCGCTTCGGTGACGGATTTTCCCTCGGCCAGCAGACGAATCGAATCCAGCATCCGGACCTTCTGGCGCCAGAGCCCGAAGCTGATGCCGGTCTCGCCTCGGAACAGACGTTCCAATGTCCGGCGGCCGGCGCCATAGCGCCGCGCCAGGTCGTCGAGCGTTTCATCGCCGCCCGGATCCGCCAATACGTGCCCTGCCACGGTCATGGCACGGGCGTCCACCGGCAGCGGAAGCATCAACGGCGTCACGGGCGCGATGTTCATCTCGTCCAGCAGAACCGCCATAAGGCGATTGTCATCGGGAACGCGCGAATCCAGCGCTGCCAACTCGATCACACGCAGAATCAACTCGCGCAGCAGTGGCGTCACCGAGAGCACGCGGCATTCCTCGAACGCGAGTGCTTCCGCCTCCAGGTGCGGGGGAAAGTATAGCGACCGCATCGCTACGGTCCCCCACATGCGAATCGAATGGCTGCATCGGGCCGGAATGAATACTGCTTTCCCGGGCGGGATCATCCAGGACCACCGGCCGGCGTGGAGCGTCATCGCGCCCGTGCAGGCGTAAAGGAGCTGGTGCCAGGGATGGGTGTGGGCTTCAATGACGTGCCGGCTGCTATAGCTGGTCGCCAGCGACCGGACCGACAGAAATGGTTCCTGTTCGACGCTAAGCGGTACGGAATGGCGGGTTTGAGACACTTCTTGTCAATGTAGCGCAAGACTGGTGCGATGGGCTGCCCTATACTTGCCCCATGCCGAATAACCTTTCACGATTTGCAATCCATGCCGACGACGTTTCACGCGCCCGGCGCTTCTATGAACAAGTTTTTGGGTGGCGCTTCGAACCTTGGGGTCCGCCGAACTTCTATCTGATCGAGACCGGCGATGAGCGCGCGCCAGGCGTGGGAGGGCTATTGCAGGAGCGCCGCGAGCTGGTGAAAGGCGTTCGAATGGCCGGATTTGAATGCACCATCGGAGTCGACGATATCGATCAGACCATCCGGGCTATCGGAGCCAACGGCGGAAAAATCGCAATGCCGAAATTTAACATTCCAACGGTGGGCACTGGCGTTTACTTCAACGACCCGGAAGAAAATGTGGTGGGCGCCATGCAATACGAGAACCCCGGGAAATGACCTCGCGGTAAATTGACGCATGTCCAGCTCGGCTAAACGGTGTGGACGAGCGCGGCAAGCCGTTTGGGCGCGGTTCGCAGATAGCTGCCGAGAACCAGTTCGGTTACCTCGTCCCAGTCGATGTCGCCAATGTCCAGGCGAAGTGCGACCCAGCCCCTTGGTCCAATGTACGCGGGTATGTAGAATCGAGCGGGACTGGCGGCGGCCAACGCTACATTGTCGCCAGGTAGGACCTTGCAGGTCACCGCAACGATGCCGTCGCCGTGATGGTCGTCGAGGAAGTATGCGAACGTCTTTTTCCTGACCAGGAATCCCGCGTGCCGCCCGGTGCAGTGCCGCGTGGCCTCCGGGAGCGCGAGGCAGATCTTCGTGAGCCGGACCAGGCGCCGGTCTTCCGCGGATGTTTTCGGCATATGTGTTTGTTGCTATGTTCATAGTTTGACAACAAAACTTGATGCGCGCCCGATGACGTTCCTGCTCTGGTATTTCCTTGCCGCACTGTGCGAGATTGCCGGCTGTTTCGCGTTCTGGGCCTGGTTGCGGATGCAGAGGAGCCCGCTGTGGGTCGTCCCCGGCCTTGCTGCTCTGATTGTTTTCGCGCTGGCCTTGACCCGGATCGAAACCGCCAACGCTGGCCGTGCCTACGCGGCTTACGGAGGCTTCTATATCCTGTCGTCGCTGCTCTGGCTTTGGGTGGTCGAGAAGGTGAGGCCGGATCAATGGGACATCTTAGGTGCGGCGATCTGTCTTACCGGCGCAGCCGTCATTCTCTTTGGCCCTCGTTCCGGCTAGTTTCGGGGAACTTCCGCTGGTTTGTTTCGACAGCCGGCGATTGGCGGTGCACTCACAACGCCCGGCAAGGCGAGTGACCCCGCCCTGAGAAGCTGTAAGGAATTGTCCTCTTTTGTCCTCTCAACCCGCTCCCTTACGGTCGCGGTTCGGTAAGCTGCTGATTGCGCAGCG
>JBGPHB010000298.1:0-6050 GCA_041484155.1 Bryobacteraceae bacterium | reverse complement strand
CGGCACGGAGTTTTTCATCGCCTGGTATAGCGGCAATCCATACGAGCGGTTTGCCTTCATAAATCGCGCGTTCGGCCCGTATTATTGGGCCTATTGGACCATGATCTCGTGCAACGTGGTAATTCCTCAACTGTTTTGGTTCAAACGGATGCGCACCAGCATCCCGGTGATGTTCGTGATCACCATCACCACCAACATCGGCATGTGGTTTGAGCGTTTCGTGATTATCGTGACCAGCCTGCACCGCGACTTTCTACCCAGCTCTTGGGGCTATTTCCGGCCCACTTGGGTGGACATGTGTACCCTCGCCGGAACCTTTGGGCTGTTCCTGACGCTGTTCCTGGTGTTCGCACGATTTCTGCCTATGATCGCGATGTCGGAAGTGAAGGGCGTCCGTGCTCATGAACAGCACTTCTTCAAAGATCAGGAAACGGGGGTCACACAGTGAACTTCGATCCCAACCAGATTAGAGAGAAGCTGGGCTTCGGCGACGATAAAGTCTACGCCGTCATGGGCGAGTTTTCCGATCCTCACGAACTGGTGCACGCCGGACGAAAGATCCGCGAAATGGGTTATACCAAACTCGACGCCATGACACCGTTTCCGGTACACGGGATCGACGAGGCGCTCGGCATTCCGTATTCCAAGGTCGGCTGGATCGTGATCTGCTTCGGGATGCTCGGCATGGTCACGGCATTGACGCTGATCTGGTGGGTTGGCGCCGTCAATTATCCGCTGGTGATCGGCGGAAAGCCGTTGTTCGACTTTACTTTCACGATCCCCGTGACGTTCGAACTGACCGTGCTCCTGTCTGCGTTTGCCGCAGTCATCGGCATGTTCGCGTTGAACGGCCTGCCCAGGTTGTATCATCCGTCGCTCAACTATTCCAGGGCGCATCGCGCCAGCGACGACCGGTTCCTGCTGGTGATCGAAGCCGACGACCCGAAGTTCGATCCGCAGAAGAGCGCCGAGCACCTGCGAAGCGTGGGGGCGGACGAGGTAGAGGTGGTGGAAGGATGAACCGGGGACGAAACCAGAACGGATTGCTGTGGATTGGCGGGTATTGCGCGCTCCCGCTGGCTGCGATACTGCTCGCGCTCTTGTTACTTTCCGGATGCTCCAGCGTGCAGCGCAATCCGCCGCTGCAAGTCTGGCCGGACATGAAGATTCAGGAGAAATTCATGCCGCAGAGGGAGAGCGCCGTGTTCGCCGACTTTCGCGCCAGCCGCCGTCCGCCGGAGGGCGCTATCGCACGCGGGCATCTGACGGAAGACACGCCGTTCTATACGGGCATGGAAGGCGATGTGTACGTGGGCAAGAATCCCGTGCCGGTGACCATGGCTCTACTCAAGCAGGGACAAACGAAATTCAACATCTATTGCACGCCGTGCCATGATCGCGAAGGCTTGGGTCATGGAGCCGTGCCGACGCACGTGCCGACCTGGCAGCCGGCCAACCTGACCGACGACCGGATCGTGCAGTTCGCCGACGGCGATATTTTCAACGTAATCACGAATGGGCGGCGCTCGATGCCGTCTTATCGTTTCCAGGTGGAGGTGGCGGATCGCTGGGCGATTATCTCGTATGTACGTGTGTTGCAACGCGCCCATCACAGTACCGCCAACGACGTGCCGCCGGAGACACAGGCGGAGCTGAAATGACGAACGACAGTCATCAACTGGACAACTACCAACTGGAAACCAGCCGCTGGTCGGTCGGCCGCAACGTGCTGTTCTTCGTGGCGCTGGTCTCCGTGGTCGCCTGCGTGGCCGGTTATATACAAGACCCGGCGCGCTTCTTCCGCTCCTACATGGTGGCGTTCTCCTTCACCGCGGCCATCGGACTGGGCGCGTTCTTCTTCGTGATGGTGCAGTATCTGACCGGCTCGGCCTGGAGCGTTACGGTGCGGCGGATCATGGAAAACATCATGATCACGCTCCCACTGGGCGCCGTGTTGTTCATTCCCATCGCGTTCGGCTTGCACGACATCTACTCGTGGACCAACGCGGAGGCAGTGGCCGGAGATGCCATGCTGCGCGCCAAGTCCGGGTTTCTCAATGAAAACTTCTTCCTCATTCGGACCGCAGTGTACTTCGTGCTGTGGTCGATCTGGATTTTCTCGATCTATCATCAATCGACCAAGCAGGACACGGAACGCTCCGCCCGTCAGATGCACATCATCTCCCGCTGGAGCGCGCCCGGGCTGTTCCTGGTTGTAGTGGTGGGAACCCTGGCCTCCTACGACTGGCTGATGTCGATTCAACCCAAGTGGTATTCGACGATCTTTGGGCTGTACATCCTATCCGGCGGCGGGCTGGCCTTCATGGCGGTGATGACGCTGATTTGCCTGGGCTTCCGTCGCGCCGGGATCCTGACGCACTCGATTAACATCGAGCACTTCCACGACCTCGGCAAGTGGATGTTCGCGATGACCGCGTTTTACACCTACATCGCGTTCTCGCAATATCTGTTGATCTGGTACGCCAATCTGCCGGAGGAGACCATCTGGTACCGGAACCGCATGGAGGGGAACTGGCTGTGGGTTGCCTTGGCGATGCCCTTCATCCGTTTCCTGATTCCGTTTTTCATTCTGTTGTGCCGCCCCGCGAAGCGAAGCTTGAAGTTACTGGGGATCATGGCGGTTTGGATTCTGGTGGTTCAATATGTGGACCTGTACTGGATTGTGATGCCGGCTTATTACAAAACCGGGCCGCAACTGCATTGGCTGGATCTGGCGACAATGGCCGCGACCATCAGTCTGTGCGGGCTGGGGTTCTGGGGCCGGTTCAAGCGGAACAAAATGGTTCCGGTGGGCGACTTGCGGTTGGAGCAGAGCCTACACTTTGAGAATGCGTAAAGGAAGGGAATCAACGTGAGCGACGAGCACCCAATCAGACACGCTGACCCCAAAGAGGGATTCGATCACGGCGAGCCTAAGACCGGAGCGATCTTCGCGTTCGCGGTGGGGAGCCTGCTGCTCCTGGTGCTGATGATTGTCGCTCTCCAGGCGTACTTCAACAAGATCTGGGACGAGGCTGTCTACGAAAAAATTCTGTCGGCGCCGAGTGAGTCGCTGCAAGAGTTGCGCAATCGTGAGACTTGGAACCTCACTCACTTTGGATACCTGGACAAGAAATCAGGAACCGTGCGGATTCCGGTGGACCGGGCGATGGATTTATTTGCGCAGGAAGCGGCGGCGGGCAAGCTGTTCTATCCGGCCAAACCTTACGTGCCGAAAAAAGAGGAGCCGGCTCCTGCGCCTGAGGAGAAAAAATAGGCCACGAATGAACGCGAATGAACACAAATTGATGCTCGTGGTTCTCGCGCTGGCGGGGTTGCCGGCTCTGGCCAATCCTCCGGTTCTTCCCACGGGACGGATCGCGGCGCAACTGGATGGCGTTGGCATCGAGGAGCATCTGGCGCGGCCGGTCGATCTCAGCCTCACTTTTAACGACGAAAACGGTTCTCCGGTGGTTCTGCGCGACTACTTCCAGAAGGGCCGGCCAGTGATTCTGAATCTGGTTTACTACGCCTGCCCGTCTTTGTGCGACCTGGTCCTCAACGGCGAGACCGTGACGCTCCGTGAAATCCCGTGGACCCCGGGCAAGGAGTTTGAGGTCGTCACCATCAGCATCGATCCTCGCGAGTCCTTCGACCTGGCACGGCAAAAGAAGGCCGCGTATTTGCACCAGTACGGCCGCCCTGCGCCGGGCTGGCATTTTCTGACGGATCGTGACGGCAACGCCAAGCGGCTGGCGGAACAAGTGGGTTTCCACTACCGCTACGATGAACGGCAGCAGCAGTTCGCGCATGCCGCGGGCATCATGATCCTGACGCCGGAAGGCAAGATGTCGCGGTATCTCTATGGTGTTCGCTACGGGCCGCGGGATTTGCGCTTTGCGCTCACCGAGGCCTCCGAAAACCGGATCACTCTCAGCATCGAAAAGATTCTGCTGTACTGTTATCACTACGACCCCCAATCCGGCGCCTACGTGCTGTTCGCCACGAACTTTATGCGCGCCGGCGGAGCTTTAACGGTCTTGCTTCTGGGGTTGTTTCTGTGGCGAATGGTCCGCGCCGAGCGAAGAAAGACGCGTTGGAAAGTGGGCCTGGCATAGATGACGAAATGGATGATGGGGCCCCAGGGGTCCGCCTTCGCCGGTGAGATCGATTTCGTGTACATGGCTCTGTTCTGGCTGAGCGTGGTCCTGTTCATGATTGTCACCTTTCCGGCCCTGTATTTCGCGTGGCGTTACCGTTACAAGCCGGGCCGCGTGACTCCGCATCAGACCCATAACACCATGCTCGAAATCGTCTGGAGCGTGATTCCGCTGCTGCTGTGCGTCGGGATTTTCTTCTGGGGCCTGAACGGTTGGATGAAGTTTCAAGTCGCTCCAGGCGAGGCCATGGAAATTCAGGTCACCGCCAAGCAGTGGCTATGGCAACTGGAGTACCCGGACGGGTCCCGGACGGTGAACGAGATCCACGTGCCGGTCGATAAGGCGGTGCGCTTCGTCATGACCAGCGAGGACGTTCTGCACGACTTCTTTGTGCCGGACATGCGCGTCAAGAACGACATTGTTCCCGGCCGTTACACGCAGGTGTGGTTCACGCCCACCGTCCTCGGCGAGCACGTCGTAACCTGCGCGGAGTATTGCGGCAAGGGTCACTCCGACATGAAGGCCAAGCTGATCGTCGAGACCGAGGACAAGTTTAAGGAGTGGCTCGCCACCGGCGGCACCGAGTGGATGAACTACACGCCCGAAGTCTGGGGCAAAATGCAGCGGGAGGACAAGGGCTGCGCTACCTGCCATACAGCGGACGGCACCAAGAGCAAGGGACCCAGTTGGAAGGGCATCTTTGGCACGATGGAAACGCTGAACGACGGCAAGCAGGTGCTGGTCGACGACGCTTATCTCACGGAATCGATGAATTTTCCGCAGGCCAAGATCGTCAAGGGATACGAAGGAATCATGCCTTCGTTCCAGGGCCTGCTGCACCCGCAGGATATTCGTGGTTTGATCGCGTATATTAAGTCGCTAAAGTAGGAACATATGGAACACGTAATCAGATCTGGCGTTCACCTGGCGGATCGTCCCCGTCCGGTGAAGAATTATCTGAACAACGACAAGGGCCTCTGGAGCTGGATGACCACGGTCGATCACAAGCGGCTCGGCGTCATGTATCTCATCGGAGTTCTGTCGGCGTTTTTCATCGGCGGATGCTTCGCATTGTTAGTTCGGCTCTCGCTGTTGTCGCCCACGCACATGCTGTTCGGTAAGGTCCTGATGACGGCCGAGACATACAATCGCGTCTTCACGCTGCATGGCGCGATCATGGTGTTTCTGTTCATCATTCCGTCGGTGCCCGCGGCGCTCGGCAACTTTGTGTTGCCGCTGATGCTGGGGGCTAAAGACGTGGCGTTTCCGCGGCTGAATCTTGCCAGCTTCTATCTATGGTTGATCGGGGCGATCATGGCGATCATTTCCATGATCGCAGGCGCGGTCGACACCGGCTGGACATTCTATACGCCCTACAGCACCAGCACGCAGGGCGCCGTCGTGTTGATGGTGGCGGCGGTGTTCGTCCTGGGCTTTTCCTCGATCTTCACCGGAATCAATTTTGTCGCGACAGTTCACAAACTGCGCGCCCCAGGCATGGGTTGGTTTGACATGCCGCTGTTCGTCTGGGGTATCTACTCGACCGGCATCATCCAGATTCTGGCTACCCCGGTGCTCGGCATCACCCTGGTACTGCTGATGCTCGAGCGGGTCTTCAACATCGGCATCTTCGATCCCAAGATCGGCGGCGATCCGGTCCTGTTCCAGCATTTCTTCTGGTTTTACTCGCACCCGGCGGTCTACATCATGATTCTGCCCGGTATGGCCATCATCAGCGAGCTGATTCCGACGTTCTCGCGTAAAACGATGTTCGGCTACCGCGCGGTGGCCTATTCCAGCGTTTCCCTCGCGCTGCTTTCGTTCATCGTGTGGGGCCATCACATGTTCGTCGCCGGGCAGTCGCAGCTCGCCACGGTGATCTTCTCGGCG
>JBGPHB010000297.1:0-6055 GCA_041484155.1 Bryobacteraceae bacterium | reverse complement strand
TACATGCTTACATGCTATCACGATACTCCTATTAACACAAGAGTAGAGTACAAGCTGTACATGCCTACTTTATCGGGCTCAAGAAACGTCTTCACACATCAAAACAAACAACTTCAACTCATTGAGAGCAAGAACTTCGGGTTAGAAATACGAAACCGAATGCCAATAGTGATCGGGAGATCGTCGCTCTTTTAAGGTGGCTCTGGCTGGGTCTACCGCCTGGGTGTCTGCCGGCTTCGCAATGGGAATGGCGGGAGCTTTCTGGTGTCATGGAACGCCACGGCCTGACTGGATTGCTCTACGCCTCACAGGCTCGGCGTGTCCAGCCCTCCGCAGGGGCTATCGCACGTCTACAAGAGCAGTATCTTATAACCTGCGCATCCAACATGCGCGCCCTGAAACAACTTGAGGAGATCGCGTTTGCCTTCACGAAATATGGCATCCCGATGATTGTCCTCAAGGGCTGCGCCGCCATTCTTTTCCTCTATGATGGGCTTGGTCTGCGGGAATTTGATGATATCGACCTGCTTATACAGGAACGACACCTAGCCGACGCCCGGAAGATTATGGAAGAGCTGGGCTATGAGTCCGCCGATTGATCTGACTTCACGGGAAGACGACATTCTCAACTTTCCTCTTGGGCACGTAGCTCCTTATCATAAGAAGGGTCATTGTGTCGCGCTCGGGGAGCGAGGACACATCGAAAGTCGATAAAGTTGACCTTTTGTGTTCATTCCCACGGCCCGCCCGCTTGCCAGCGAGCCATGAACGGTCTTTCGCCGATGGCGGCCGTCAAGACCGGGAATGGCGAACCGACGGACCTCGGCCACGAGCTTTTCCAGGTCGCCGAGCTCCTGGGTAAACCGGCTCCGGCGCACGAATGCCCGCCACTGAATGGCTCGTGCTGGATCGGCATAGAAGTCATCGGTGAGTCCGCCGGGCTCCGCTTCGATGCTCGTTCCTCGATGCCGGAAGGTCGCGATAATCGCCTCGATCAGATTCTCCCCCTCAAACGAGTACATGCGAGAGAGCAGGGACCGTAGCCTGATGTTGACAGAGGCAGACAAGGCGCCGAAGAGCATCACATCGCCCCTTGCGACTTTCCTGCGCCAGATTTCCACCCCGGCGTACCTACAGTCGCCTCCGACTACTGGCCATCCTCCGACACTCCGGCCTTTAACCATTTCTGGATCAGCCGAAGCATCCGGCGATCGGCCACCCGAGGCTCGATGAACTTCCTGGTCCACTCGTGGCTCATGTTGTCAAAGAAGCCACAAATGTCCGCATCGAGAACCCAGTTTACCCCCTTAGCCCGGTAAAGTGCGCCCGTCTCGATCCGGGTCCGAACAGCTTATCTACGGTCGGGACGAGGGTCGCGACCAGGTGGCAGAGGCTGAGGGTTTAACCCACCTGCCACGTCCTCTAATTGTTTTTCGTTGAGTGGTTCGTCCGGCTTGCCACTCGGAATCGTTGTAATTGGTGTAACTTCGGGTTCTTTCATGATGGCAATAGTATAGGAGCCGCCGGTATGGATGTCAATCAGGCAACGAGCATGCTTGAGCATGCTCGCGCCCCCAAAACGGCACTCGGACGCTGGGTTGATTGCAGGGCCTAGGCGGCTCGCGAAGCTGGACAAAGTCGCCGACATGTACGAGCGCCGGCGGACGAAACAGACGCGCGGGCGAGCAACGCTGAGCCACTGTGGCCGGAAAACGCTCCCCGCCTCAGAACTGCCGGCATACATCGTGGCGCAGGTAGCGGGAGCGATCGCCGGCGCCGGGTGCTTTACGGGATAGCCAGCGGCAAGGCGGGCTTCGACGTGAGCGCTGGTTGCGCGTCCGACGGGTACGCCGCTCATTCTCCAAGACCATACTTAATGGGCGCACACTTAAGCGGTTTGGCACAAATCGGTAACCACGCGGCGTTAGGCGGCACTCCAACTAACTTCAGACGCCCCGCAATCGCGCGGCCCAGAAATCAAACTCAGACCACGAACAAGAGCGATCGCGATCAATTCCCCGCAGCTATACCACCCAGTTTGGATGCGCGTCCCAGTTCTGCGCGCACGCCCTTGTTCTGAAAGAAGTTGGACGGGTTCGAGCGAACCGTGTCTTAGGCCACAAAAGTTCGAAACGTGTCCAGACTGGGGAGCCAAAGCTTACTTGGTTGCCCGAAATGCACACCAAACCGTCCCAGCCGAATGGTTAACAGCCGCGGATCTGTCACGCTGGTTTCGAGATGAAACTGCCCGGCGGCGAACACGCCATCGTGGACATCTTCAAGCTGCACGAACTACTGCTGACTACACTACAATCTGACTTGGGAGGATTCGCGAATGAAGATCAAAGTGGGGATGGCGTGCGCCTTTATCATCATGAGCGCGGCGGCGCAAGGACCCGCGCCCAAGGCGGCATCGGCACCCAAGTTCAAGGCGATTTGGGAGCCAGTGCCGTTTAACAAGGACGTCAACCTAAACGCGCTTGCATGCGTGGGGCCGGAGACCTGTTGGGTAGCGGGGGACAAGTCCACGATCCTCTTTACGCCGGATGGCGGGAAGACCTGGCGGGTGCAACTCGGCGGCGATCCCGAAGCGAGCGATGACGCCCTAACGAAGATTTTCTTTTTGGACGCGAAGAACGGCTGGGCCATGACGGACCGAGGCAAGATTCTGGGTACCAGAGACGGAAGCACGTGGGCGGAGCTGTCTACCGTAAGCGGCACAACCAAGGGGGTATGGTTCCTGAGCCCGCAGACCGGGCTGGAGATCGAGAACCCTGACTCGACCAGCGAATCGACGCTGCGGCGCAGCGATGACGGCGGCAAGAGCTGGAATCCGGTGAGCCGTTGCAGCGTCAATGCCACGGTTGGAGGACTGCCTCGCAAACTGGGCTGCGTGATGCAGACGGCGCAATTTCTGTCCCCGGCCGTTGGCTTCGCGGGCGGGGGTGCAGGCATCGACATGGCAACGGAAGTGGCCACTTTCGGCAAGACCAGCGCCGGGGGACAGACATGGACCATGTCGGTGATTCCGGAGACCAAATGGCGCATTACAGACGTGAAGTTCTGGACCGAGAAAGACGGGATTGTGGTGCTGAGCAGAGGCGAAGAAGTCTACTGGACAGCCGATGGAGGCGGGACCTGGACGAGGTCCGTGAAGCAACGCCTCTGGCCCAGTCTGTACGGTGTGGGTGAGGGCAAAATCATTGTTGGGGTGGGGGAGGGCGGCGGGATCGGCTACTCCGTTAACGGAGGGCGCAACTTCACTTCCAGACCTTTCAACCTGCCGGCGCGGGTGCATGCGGTGATATTTCCAGACGCCCAGCACGGGTACCTGGTGGGGCAGCATGCAATGGTATTTCGTTACCGGATCGTGCCCATCGACTACACCAGCCAGGGAATGATCGGGGCAGTGGCGCCGTAGGCGAAACTTGAGATACCGGCGGCCCCATGGAGGTGCGAGATGGCGAATGGGCTTCAACTCCGAGTGAATGAGAAGACTTGGACTGTAACGGCAGCACCGGAGACTCCGCTCCTGTACGTCCTGACAGATGATCTTGCTCTTCAAGGGCCACGATTCGGCTGCGGGCTTGGCCAGTGCGGGTGTTGCTCCGTGCTGGCCGATGGAGTCGAAATCCGTTCCTGTATTACGCCGGTGTCTAGAGTGGCGGGCAAATCAGTCACGACCCTGGAAGGGCTGCCCGCATACTACGCGGCCAGGATGAAGTTGAGTCAAGTGCCGGAGTCGCATCCTTTACAGGAGGCGCTCATCGCCGAACAGGCGGTGCAGTGCGGATATTGCTACAACGGGCAGATCATCAAGGGCGCGGAGTTGCTGTTCAAGAACTCGCAACCTACGGAAGCTCAGATCCGGTCGGCCATGAACGGCCACTTGTGCCGCTGTGGCACCTATCCTCGGATTCTTCTCGCGATTCAACGTGCTTCCAAGACGATCGCCGCTGAGAAGCGGATTGCAGCCTCTGAAGGAATGGAGGATCAGAGACATGCCTAATGCTGAGAATCCTTCAGGATGGCCGCGCCGGGAGTTTCTAAAGGCCACCGGCAGCTTGGTCGTTGGCTTTAGCACAGCCAAAACGCTCGCGGGACAGCCCCTCGCAACCGGGGCCAGGGGCACGGTCTCCGGGCCACCTGACGAGTCGGAGCTGGATTCGTACATCGCAGTGAACCCCGACAACACCGTGACGATTTTTTCGGGCTATGTCGAGCTCGGCCAAGGCGGGCCGACGGCGCTGCGCCAGATTGCCGCTGAAGAATTGGATCTCGATTTCGATCAGGTCCTCACCGTCCGGAACGACACGTTCGTCTGCACGAACGGCGCCACCTACGCCAGTATGACGGTCGGCGTGGGCGGGGTGAAACTACGGGTTGCCGCCGCCGAGGCTCGCCGCGTTCTCTTGACTCTCGCTGCGGAGCGACTGGGGGCTCCTGTCAAGGACCTTACCGTCACAAAAGGTATCGTAGCCATCAAGACCGAGCCGCAACGGTCCGTGACATACGGCGAATTACTGGGCGACAAACGCTTCAACCGCAAGTACGAGGCCGTTCCCTACAGAGGAATCGGTATGGAGCTGCCGCGCACCAATCCCAACAATGCTCCCCTAAAGCCGCGCGCTGAGTACAAAGTTGTGGGCCAGCGGATTCCGCGCTTCGATATACCCGACAAGGTCAGCGGAAAGTACGTGTACATGCAGCATGTCCGCGTCCCCGGCATGTTGCACGGCCGGGTTGTTTGGCCTCGAGGACAGGGGGCTTACGGCGTCAGCCTGCCGAAGGTGATCAGCATCGACGAGCAGTCTGTTAAGGACATTCCAGGAATTCGAATCGTTCGTAAGGGGAACTTCGTCGGCGTAGCCGCGGAACGCGAATGGGATGCGGTGCGCGCGGCCAGGCAGTTGAAGGTGACCTGGGATGCCTTCGGCCCGCTCCCAGGAAGCGACGCCGTGCACGACAGCTTTCGCGCCGCCATGACGAAGGACCTGGTGACCGTGAATACAGGAGACTTTGCGGCGGCGCTCAAACAGGGAGTACACGTCGCCGCAGGCACGTACCTGGGCCCGTACCATTCGCACGGAACGATGGCTCCCAACTGCGCCCTTGCGGACGTCAAACCAGATGGCGCGCTCCTAATGTGTTCCGAACAGGCGATCTACCAGACGCGCGCGGCCGTGGGACAACTCCTCGGTCTGGCGCTGGCAAAAGTACGCGTTCAATATTACGCCGGCTCGAACACGTACGGCAGCAGTTGCTATGTGGAAGCCGCGTTGGCCGCTGCGTTGATGTCGCAGGAACTCGGCAAGCCAGTTCGGCTTCAGCTCAGCCGGGAGGACGAGTTCGGATGGGATAACTACGGTCCGGCGCATCTCGCTGATGTGCGCGGCGCCGTCGACGAAAACGGCAAGATCGTCGCATTTGAATATCAGGGCTGGGGTCACGGCTCACCGGGAAGCAATACCGTGGCGCAGTTGGCGCTTGGAGCCGCACCTGCTGTCTTCGACCCAAATGGCGGCGGCCTTTTCCAGTTGCGCTTGTCGCAGAATGACATGTACGACATTCCGAACCGCCGGATGATCGACCATCGAGTCCCCGGCGCCGGGTATTTGAGAATCGGAGCTTTGCGCGCGCCGCTCGATCCGCCGTACTTCTTTGCACAGGAAGCCATGATGGATGAGCTTGCGTATCTGGCCCGGCTCGATCCCTACGAGTTCCGGAAGCGAAACATCTCGCACCCGCGGTGGCTGGGCGTATTGAAGGCGGCCACGGATACGTCGAAGTGGACATCGAGAGTCGCAGGATCAAACGTGTCGCGCGGGAGAATTGCCGCCGGGCGCGGCATCGGACTCGGCACACACCACGTGTCCATGAATCAGGGAGATCGCATCACCTACGCGGCCGCCGTCGTCGAGGTGGAAGTGAACAAGGATAACGGCGTGGTGGTCGCCAAACACGTGTATGGCGCGATGGATTGTGGCTTGGCCGTGAACCCCGCCATCGTCGAGAGCCAAATCGTCGGCATGTCGAACCACGGCGCGAGTCTGGC
>JBGPHB010000296.1:0-6058 GCA_041484155.1 Bryobacteraceae bacterium | reverse complement strand
CTCTCCGGTTTTTTCATCCTTCACAACACCAGTACAGGTAATGAAGTAGCCATAGCGCAGCCGTACCTCACGGCCAGGAGAAAGGCGGTAATACTGCTTGGGCGGGACTTCACGGAAATCGTCCTGCTCGATATACAGCACGCGTGAAAAGGGCACGGTTCGAGTCCCGGCGCCGGGGTCCTCGGGATTGTTGACGGCTTCCATCTCCTCCACTTGATTCTCGGGATAGTTGTCGATCACCACCCGCAGCGGCCGCAATACAGCCATGACTCGCGGCGCGCGTTTGTTCAAGTCCTCCCGAACGCAGTACTCGAGGAGAGAAAGCTCGGTGATCCCATTCGTCTTGGACACGCCGATACGGCCGCAGAAATTTCGAATCGCCTCGGGCGTGTAGCCGCGCCGCCGCATCCCGGAAATGGTCGGCATGCGGGGATCGTCCCAGCCGTGAACGTAACCCTTCTGCACCAGAGTGAGCAGCTTCCGCTTACTCAAGAGCGTGTAGGTGAGGTTCAGCCGGTCAAACTCGATCTGCTGGGGATGATAAATGCCTAGCTGTTCGACGTACCAATCGTACAGGGGCCGGTGATCCTCGAATTCAAGCGTGCAGATGGAATGCGTGATGCCTTCCTTCGAGTCGGACTGGCCGTGCGCGAAGTCGTACATGGGATAGATGCACCACTTGTTGCCCGTCCGATGATGCTCGGCGTGAAGAATGCGGTACATGATCGGGTCCCGCAGGTTCAGGTAGGGCGAGGCCATGTCGATCTTGGCCCGCAGAGTTCGGACGCCGTCGGGGAATTCGCCGCCCCGCATTCGCTCGAACAGGTCCAGGTTCTCTCGCACCGAACGGTTGCGATACGGGCTCTCCTGACCGGGTTCGGTCAGCGTGCCCCGCTGTTTTCGGACCTCGTCGGAAGACAAGTCGCAGACGTAGGCTTTGCCGGCTTGAACCAGTTGAACGGCCCATTCGTAGAGCTGATCGAAATAGTCCGAGGCATAGAACAGCCGTCCCTCCCAATCGCCCCCCAGCCAGCGGACGTCTTCAATGATCGAATCGACGTACTCGGTTTCTTCCTTGGACGGATTCGTGTCGTCGAACCGCAAGTTGCATTTGCCACCGAACTCCCTGGCGAACCCGAAGTTGATGTTGATGGACTTGGCGTGGCCGACGTGAAGATACCCGTTAGGCTCCGGCGGGAAGCGTGTGTGCACCCGTCCTTCATACTTGTTGGTCTTCAGGTCCTCGAGGATGATCTCCCGTATGAAGTTTGAGGGGGCCGGCTCGTTCTTAGTCGTTTCCATAGTTTCTAACTGTCGCTTCTAACTCAACATCTGGATCGCCCGGTCGACTCGCTGGAGGCAAGTCTCGCGGCCCAGCACCACCAGAGTCTCGAACAGCGGCGGCGCCGTCTTGCGGCCGCACACGGCTACACGAATGGGCTGGAACATCTGGCCCGTTTTGACTCCCATGCCCTGTGCGCCGGCCCGCAACGCCGCATCCAGGGCATCGTGGTGGAAATCAGCGGTCGCCAGAATCGGGCGCGCCTGCTTCAACACGGCCAGCGCCATGGCGGCGTCGCCTTTCTGCGGGATGAGTTCGGCCGTGTCGTAAGGCGGCAACTTGTCAACAAAAAAGAAATCGGCCGCAGTCGCCACGTCGCGCAATAATTTGATGCGCTCCTGGATCAACGGCGTGATCTGCGACATCTTTTGGCGGCCCGCCGCGGGCGCAAAGGGCGTCAACTGCGTGGCCAGTTCTTCGACGGGCATGGTGCGGATATGCTCCGCATTGAGCCAGATCGCCTTGGGATCGAAAGGATCGTCTTCGGTGAAATTCACCATCGCATTGCTGCGATTGACGCCTTCGAGCGAGAAAGCGTCGACCAGTTCCTGGCGCGACATCCGCTCGCGGTCGTCCTTGGGCGACCAGCCGAGCAGGCACACAAAGTTCACGAACGCTTGCGGCAGGAACCCGGCGTCGCGATAGGTGGTGACGCTCACCACCGGCCCGTGCTTACGCTTCGACAGCTTGGAGCCGTCGGGTGCGATCAACAGCGGCAAGTGCGCGAACCGCGGCGGCGCGACGCCCAACGACTCGAAAATCAATACGTGCTTAAACGTGTTGGTGAGATGGTCCTGCCCCCGGATAATGTGGCTGATGCGCAGATCGGCGTCGTCGGCACAGGATGCCATGTGATAAGTCGGCAGGCGATTGCTGCGAAGCAGCGCGAAATCCTCGATGTCGGCTGTGCCTTTGGATTGATCGCCATAGACCTCGTCGTGAAAAGTGACTGAGGCGCGGGTCTCACGCGGCACGCGAAAACGGAGGACGAACGCCTCGCCCGATGCAGCCCGTCGGTCGCTCTCAGCCTTCGAAAGTTCCCGCATGCCGGGATTGAATAACCACCCGCCGCCGCTGTGCGACTTCTCCTCGGTGTCCGCCGCGGCGGGCGTGAAGTCGCGATAAGCGAGATCCTTCGCCAGGACTTCGTTCGCCAAGCGAGTGTGAAGCTCCAGACGCTCGGACGACCGGTAAAACTCATCCCAACCAAGATCCAGCCATTTTAAACCGTCAAAAATCGATTCCAGCGACTCCTGGGTGTTGCGCTCGACATCGGTATCGTCGATGCGCAGGATCATCGTGCCGTGGTTGTGCCGGACGTACAGCCAGTTGAAAACAAACGTCCTCGCGCTTCCGATATGGAGGTAACCGGTGGGCGAAGGAGCAAATCGGACTCTGAGCATGAAACCTTCAGGATAACAGCCGACCAGCCGAACATCCGGCCACCGGAGTGCGTTCGGTACTGGTCGTAATCCAACTCCAAACTGGTACTGAGTTGACTCAAACTCTGTAGTCTTCAAAAGAATTCTGTGACAGACTTATTCTCGCTGATCCATGCGCCAATATACCGAACCTGAATCAAGACTGACGCCGGAGAACAACCATCAGATTCTGACGGTTTTCTTCATCGTCGCAGGTCTGCTCGGGGTGTTCTTTACGTTGGGTTATGTCGTGGGAAGAAACTCGCCGCTTTTCCTGGGGCCGTCCACAGCTTCCGCGCACGAAATCGAATCCAAACCGGCGCCTGAAACTGCCTCACGGCCGTCGATTCCTCCGGCGAGTGCCCCCATCTCTCGACCGCCGCTGCCGCCGGTCGAAACGGCAAAAGTCATTCCACCTCCAGCCGCCGCAGCCAAGGCGGAGAAGCCCGCCGCTCCTCCCGTTCAAGCGTTGCCGAGTTCGGCTCCGCCCGCGACCGCGGGCGATCGCCCTTCGGGCACGTATCTCCAATTGGTGGCGACCAGTAAGCAAGGCGTAGACGTCATGGTGGACGCGCTCCGGACGAAAGGCTTCAAGGCAGTGGCCGCGGAGATTCCGGAAAAGCGCGGATGGTTCCGCGCGTTAGTCGGGCCGCTGGCCGACTCCGGCGTCAGCAGTACCCGAGCGGACCTCCAAACCGCCGGATTCCCAGGCGACAAGGCCATCAAAAAGAATTTTTGACGCCCGGTGTACTGTTACCGTTCAGTACGTTAGTTAAATTGACGCCTCCGTAGGTGCATACTACGATCCGGCTTGAGAGCGGCGCCACTCGGAGCTGGTCGGTCGAGCACCGTTCGTCGGTTTTAAGGGGGACATTGAGGCAAACGGTTCAGGCCGAACGCCGCCGCTCGAGTCGATTTCCGATCGAGCGTGAGGTGCGTTATCGAGCCTTGAATAAGCGCGGCGGAGAAAAAACGGGCGAGGGAAAGACGATCAACATATCCAGTTCGGGCGTGTTCTTCACCGCCGAACACCTCTTGCTGCAGGGCCGTCGAATAGAGCTCTCCATTAGCTGGCCCGCCCAGTTGAACAATCGCACTCCACTCAAGCTGGTGGTGCGCGGACGCGTGACTCGGACCGAGGATGCGCGAGTGGCCGTCGAGATTCAGCACTACGAGTTTCGCACTCAGTCGTCGGCTCCCAGCAGCGTTCTGCCGGGTTTGGGATCGCACCTGACCGACAACAGCCTCGAGCTTTACAGCATCGGCCGGCTCGATGAGCGGGAGGCTGCGAGGATCGAAGAGCACCTGGCCATCTGCGAAGAGTGTTTTGTGCGCCTGGCGCAGACGGACGACTCCATTGCGTTCCTCCGGGCGGCAATCCGTCGTCTTGCCGCGCGACGCGCGAGCTAGTGTCCTGAGTCATTAAATCGCCTGCATTTCCGACAGAACCCCGCCCTGACGGGCGGGGCTTTCCGGCGCGGTTGATGAATGCCGTGGACGGGCGCAAACCCGCAAAGCCCTGCCCGTCAGGGCGGGGTCCTATTCCAGTAGAAACTCCAGGCCCTGCCCGTCAGGGCGGGGTTCCACGGATACGAATCTTTGGTTGCGGCTCTGCTGCTCTGTGTCTTGTTTTGCCGATTTGTTCGGCGAACTTCTGACTCGGCGCCATGCCCGCGTGCTTACGCGCGCGGTTCGGTGTCGGCCTGTTACAGGGAGCGGGCTAAAGCTGGACTATTTCTGGATCGGACGGGCCGGCCACTTGGCGATCCGTTTCTTGATCTCCGCCGCGTTCTTCGCCTCCGGTGCAAGCGCCAGGTATTTCGCATAGGCATCGCGCGCGCCATCCCGGTCCTTCAGTTTCTCATCGGACTCAGCCAGCTTGAGGAACGCTTCGGCGGAACCGGGATCCCAGCGCGTCGCCTCCATATAGTCCTTGGCGGCCGCCCTGTAATTGCCCTTCTTGAAATAAAAATTCCCCTTCGTGATATTCCGCGCGGCCTCGAGTGGATTGAGCGCGTACTCCGCCGGTTTGAGCGTTTCGTCCTCTTCGGGCGGTTCCACTTCCTCTTGTTTGGGAGGCGGCGTCTGCAGTTTCTTCTGGGAGGCAGGCGGCGGTTGCGCGGCCAACGCGCAAGTCAAGAAACAGCTTGCAAACCAGGCGCGAAACACAATTTAAGTATAGACCTTCTGTCTCTTTGCACAGTGGGTACAATATCATTACTTATGCCGGTTTCGACGGTCCTGGTTTCGGGCTCTTGCGGACTCATTGGCTCGGAGGTTTCCGTCTTCTTCGCGCGGCAAGGCTTTCGAGTTTGCGGCATCGACGACAACCATCGTGCGGTTTTCTTCGGTCCGGAAGGCGACACGAGCTGGGTGCTGGAACGCCTGCGCCGTGAGATCCCCGGCTATCGTCACGAGGCCCTGGATATCCGGAACCGTGAGGGAGTACTCGCGCTGGTGGAGGAGATCAAGCCCAGCCTCATCATCCATACCGCCGCGCAGCCGTCGCATGATCGCGCCGCGGCCATCCCGTTCCTCGATTTCGAGGTCAACGCGCTGGGCACGCTGCACATGCTGGAAGCGGTACGGCGGTCTTGTCCCGAATCGCCGTTCATTCACATGTCCACCAATAAGGTGTACGGCGACCGTCCCAATACGATTCCGCTGAAGGAGCTGGAGACGCGCTGGGATTACGACGATCCGGCGTACGAAAATGGAATCCCGGAAGAATACTCCATCGACCAAACCAAACACTCCATTTTCGGGGCGTCGAAAGTCGCCGGCGACGTGATGGTCCAGGAGTACGGCCGTTATTTCAACATGCCGACGTGCTGCTTGCGGGGCGGATGCCTGACGGGACCGAACCACTCCGGCGTGGAACTGCATGGTTTTCTCAGCTATCTGATCAAGTGCAACATTCAAGGCCGCCAATACTCTGTTTTCGGCTATAAGGGCAAGCAGGTGCGCGACAATATCCACTCCGAGGATGTGGCTCGCTTCATGTTCGAGTTCTGGAAGTCGCCACGGGTGGCGGGAGTATACAACCTAGGGGGCGGCAAGGGCAACGCGTGCTCGATTCTCGAAGCCTTCCAAACGGCCGAGCAGATCACCGGACACCCGATGAACTGGAAGTACGTGGACCAGAACCGCATCGGCGACCACATCTGCTACTACAGCGATTTGCGCAGGATGAAATCGCACTACCCGGCGTGGACCATCACCAAACCGCTGGCCACCATCTTTGAAGAGATCGCCGCAAGCTGCTTGGAACGCCTGGAGACGAAAGCCATCTGAT
>JBGPHB010000295.1:0-6083 GCA_041484155.1 Bryobacteraceae bacterium | reverse complement strand
GCCGAGTGCTGGGGCGGCCTCATTTTTACCGACGCCAGACCGTGGGATGAGGCCATTTCCAAAGCTCGAGAGGCGGCAACCAAGGCTCTCGCCATCGACGATACTCTGGCGGAAGCTCATCAGTCCATGGCCACGGTTTATTACCATGAATGGAATTGGAAAGGGGTCGAGGAGGAGGTGAAGAAGGCGATCGCACTCAATACGGGTTTCTCGATCTCCCATGTGCAATACAGCAACATGCTGCGCCATCTCGGCCGAGCCGAAGAAAGCATCGCGGAGGGGAAGCTCGCCCTGGAGGTGGACCCGCTCGCCATGCTGACCAATCAGATGCTGGGAAACGCCTACGCCAGCGCGCGACGCTACGACCTGGCGATCGCACAGTACCAGAAAGGCCTCGGTCTTCACCCCGACGATTCGTCTTTGCGGTATCAACTGGGTTGGGCCTACGTGTATAGCGGGGCTTTTGATAAAGGCATCGAGGCGATCCGGAGCAGCCTGGCTTTGGACGGCGTCGATCCGAGTCTATCGCCTGACCTGGCCTATATCGACGCCATGCTTGGCAAGCGCGACCAGACGCGGCGAATTCTGAACCGCCTGCTAACGCTCGCCAAGAACAATCCGGTATCGCCGGGTATGATTGCGCTCGTCTATATCGCCTTGGATGAGCGGCCGCAAGCCCTGAGCTGGTTGGAGAAGGCCTACCAGCAGCACTCCTCGATGATGACGTGGCTGAAGACCGATCCGCGTTTTGACAGAATTCGGGAGGAGCCGAGGTTTCAGGAGTTAATGCGGCGCGTGGGTCTGATTTAGCCTGTGGCAAAAGTCTTTGTGCGCCCAGGAGGATGACCAGCTCACTTGCCCTGAACAACAGAAAAACATCGTCCGCCATTGCCAAAAAGTCTCTGATACTTGTGACGGCTCGCCCCGGTGGGACATGCTTCAGCTTGTCTATGCCTTTAAGGCGGTCAGCTAGCGTGGCGCACGCTCTCCAGCGTGCCACGTCCGCACTCTTGCGGACGCTTGGCTAGGCGTTCACACAAGCGCGTGCGCCACGCTCTTTAGGCGGCTTTCAGCCGCGGCCTCACTTAGATTTGGCGCAAGTGCAAACGACTGCTTTACTGGCCTCCGGAAGAGCGGCGCGCGCGGACGTCTTTTCGGCCGACAGGGGGGTGCTGAAGGCTCTCGTGAAGCCCACCGTCGTAACCAGGAAGCGCAGATGACCATTCGTTCCGTAAAACGAGTGGCCGACGGAGAGAAAGAAGTTCGTGGATCGGTTGACCTGATATGCAATCGAGCCGCTGGCGTCGAGCAACGCGCCTCGGGCGATGCGGTCGTGATTCAGGTATTGTTCCGTGGTGAGATTACCTGGGAATAAATTGTAATCAAACTCGATGCCGTTATGCGAGTAGGTTAGCGACGTCGAGCCTTGAAACGTTATATGGCGGTTGAGAAGATAACCGAGCTGGAGTTCGCCGTAGCTCCGCTTGGGCGCGATATTCGCCGCCACCACCGGTGACATTCCGAAGGCGTATTGTCCCTGCACGTAAACTTTCGGCAGAATCGGATTCAGACGCCGCCCCACGCTCACGCCCACGCGATACTCGCTTTCATTGAATCCGATGGCGGCATGCCCGAAGCTCGGATAGTCGTGACTCGGTAGGGTGGCCTGAAAGAAAGGCGTGATCTTCAACTCGTGCTGTGTGAGGGCATAGCGCACATTGAGACGGAAGTCCTGAAATCCCCCGCGATAGTCGCCATCGTCCACGGCGACTGCCGTACTCGGATCTCCCCTGACAAGCAGGTGCGGAAAAGGGCCGACGTACCTGCCGGCGATATAAGGGAGCCCGATACTCACGGCGAGCCTGTCGGTGAAGGAAAAGTCGGTATTGAGCACGGCCGCATGAAAATAGACATGCCCCCGATCTTTCGTTTGGCCGTCGCTGAACGTATGCAGGCGATCGATATTGTATTGATAAAGTACGGACACAGTCCCGTCGCCCTGAGGGGACAGCCAAGCCTGCGCCAGCACGGAAAGTGGAAGTGCCAAGGCAAGCGATAGGAGTCTGACGGCGCGCATCACTGTTGTTGCCGTCTCGCGCTATCGAGTTGCCCCTTTGAGCTTCAACTCCATGGCATGATCAATTGCATCCAGGTAATTGTCGGTATTGCCGGGGGCCTTCAAAAGGCAATGGTACTTCGCTAGCGCCGCGGACTGCACTAGTTTGGAGGCCTTGAACGCCACCGGCAGCAAAACTGGTCTGGAAGCCGCCGACGACACTTGCTGGCTCAGCTCGTTGGCGTCAGAAACATCGGCCACGACCACGTCGTATTTGCCGTCTCTTAGCGCATTGTCGAATTCTGCGACATCCTCCACGATCTGGAATCGATAGCCTGCCTTTCTGACCGCGGGCTGGGACTGGAGGCTCCGAATCAGCGTGGCACTCGCGGACTGGCCCGGATATGCCAGGATGGCAGCCGGATGCAGAGGTTTGATCTGCGAGGATCGTGAGCCCATGATCAGCATGAGCTTATCCCCGCAGGCCCACGCAATTGTTCCGACCAGAAGCAAACTCGAAAGAATCAATGGCCTGCGCATGCGTCCAGTCTCTCCTGCACCAATCTAGAGCAACCCACCACAATAGTCAAGGATTAGCTTGCTTCCCGGTACGCGACGTTCCCGGCTGTCTTAGCGTACACATACGCACGGGCGGCAATTTCAGCGCTGCCGCCAGGGGTTCTACATTTCTGAATAGAACCCCGCCCTAACGGGCAGGGCTTTGTCGTACGTTACAACACCCCGCAAGCCCTGCCCGTCAGGGCGGGGTCCAGTTGAGAAATGAATGAAAATCCTGACCCTACACTGTCCGCAGCACGCTCTTTCCACTTTAGGTCGCGCACTGGACTTAACAGCGGCTTATCAGTACAATAAAAGCATTATAATAGCAACATAACGGCGTCGGCCCGTGCTGAAAGTAGCGTTGATGACCACGAAAAAACGCACCAGCTTCAATCCCACGTTCCACATTTCGCCAGCCATGGCCGGTTGTCTTATGCGGATCGAAGCCGTCAAGCAAGCCATGCAGACTCTACCAATCACGCCTCGCGTGCTTGCAAATTTGCGTGAGACTGCGCGCCTGTTTTCTACTCACTACTCGACCATGATCGAGGGGAACCGCCTGACTACGCTCATTGCTTGGACCAACAAGAAGGACGAATTGCCGGCGCCCATCAAGGCTGGGATTGCGCATTACCAATACGCCACAATCCACCCTCATTTACGACGGCAACGGTCGAACGGCGCGTTTGCTGACCACGCTCATCCTGCATCTGGGAGCGTACGACTTGAAGGGCCTCTATGCACTTGAAGAATACTATGCCCTCAATCTGAAGGCTTATCATGACCCGCTGACCGTCGGCCCATCGCGCACCAAGTGGATCGCCTATTTCATCGAGGGTATGGCAGCCGCATTTGAGAAGGTCCGCGACCAAGCCCTACGCGAGGCCGAAAGAGGCGGCAAGGATCAATCCAAGTTGCTGCGCAACCTGGACTCCAAGCAACGCAGAGCCCTGACGTTGTTCCAGAAGTCGCGTGAGATTGCAGCCAGGGATGTCGCCGACCTGTTCGGCTATAGGCCGCGCACTGCGGCGTTGCTGTGCCAGCGATGGGTCGAAAAAGGTTTCCTGGAAACCACCGATCCCGCCAAGAAATCGCGGCGTTACAAACTGGGCGACACGTACGAATCCATCGTCGATGAAATCGACTGATACCAGCGCTAGGGGTTATGGCCCTGCCCCACCCTCGCTGGGGCGAAAATCGCGAGGTCGATTGCTTCCGCCATAGCCTTGTAACCCGCGTCGCTGGGGTGCAGGTGATCGCCGCTGTCGCTGTCTGGAGAAAAACGCTTCGGGTTATTGGGATCTCGCGTGGCCGCATCGAAGTCGGCTACGGCATCGACGGCGCCGCTGGTGCGGATCCAGTTGTTTACGGCCTCCCGCATGACTTGACCGCTGTCGCTGTAATACGCAGCGCCCTCGTAAGGCGTCAGCGTGCAGCCGACTACCTTGATCCCGTGCATGTGCGCCCGTTCGACCATCTGCTTCAGCCCGGCGATCAGATCGTCGGAGGTGACCGCATCGTTAGGCGAGGCATTTTGCCGCGTGCCGTTTCCGATGTCGTTGATGCTTTCGAGCAGCATCACCCATTTCACGCCGGACACGCTGAGCACGTCGCGATCGAAGCGGGCCAATGCGTTCACGCCGGCGCCGTCGCGCAAAACACGGTTGCCGGAAATGCCCTCATTCACGACGGCGATGTTGGCCCGGTCTCTGGTCGACAGCAGCCGCTGAGCCAGAAAACTCGGCCAGCTTCGGTCCGCGTCGGGCGTGGAGCGAGCGCCATCCGTAATCGAATCACCGAAAGCCACGATCGCCGCGGTGTCCATGGGGGCGAGAACATCGACGCTCGAAAGGAAATACCAGGATTGCGAAGTGATCGGGTCCATGATCGCGGGCTGCGCGGTCAGATCGCCTTTCGAAATATAGGTGGTGTGCAAGCCGGTGGCGTGGATCGTCAACGCGCTGGCCTCGCCGGGAAGATAGACACTGATTGCGAGGTCGCCCAGTTGGAGCACATCGAAATCGAGCGCGTCGCTGACCATCAGCGCCCCGGGCGGAATCGTGCACGAGGGTCTTCCGTTGAACGCCAGCGCCCGATCCGAGGCCGGGATGATCGCCGAATCCTTACTGCGCAGCGCGATATGCGCCGCGCCCACGACCAACGGCGTGGTTCCGAAGGCGTTGGAAAGCTGGACCCGAACACGACGCCCGCCAATGCTGGTGTGAACGATCATCCGCACGGACTGATTGTTGAAGACGCTCGGGGGCGGGGCCGGGGCGCCCGGCGCGGTCGCAGCCGGGCGAGCAGGTTGCGCAACCACGCGTGGCTGCTGCGGAGAGGCGGCCCAAGTGGCCACCCAATGATCCGTTACATTCTGCGCCACGGCGAACTGGCCGAGCTGTGCAATTGCTAGAGATAAGATCAGGATGTGTGCCCGCATTCGTTCCTCCCGAGGAAGAGTTACCACTTCATGAAGTATAGTCAATCACCATGTAGCGCAGGCCCTGGCCTGCATCGCCCAGTCTGCTCACCGCTGCTGAGCGAAGGCCAACCTCGCGCCGAACAGAATGAACAAAGCGCCTGTAGCCTTTTGTTGAACGCGAACAAAAGCTGGACGCCGATGCAGCCAGTTCTTCAATGTTCCCGAACCGGCCGCTACCATCAGAAGCCAGGTTGTTCCGGTCACTTCAAAGGTCAGACCGAGCAGGAGAAATTGAAGCGATATGTGGCCCCGACGGGGGTCTACGAATTGCGGCAGAAATGCCAGAAAGAAGAGGGCTACCTTGGGATTCAGCAGATTTGTCAGGACGCCTTGACTCCAGATGGTCAGCGGGCGCTCGCGGCGCAGCGCAGGTGAGGCGAGGCCTTCGGGAGAGCCGCGAAGCATTTTTACGCCGAGATAGACCAGGTAGGCTGCCCCCACCAATTTGATCGCGCTGAAAGCTAAGGCCGAGGTCATGAGGACCGCAGAGAATCCGAGAACGGCGGCGGTGATGTGAAGGAGCGCGCCGCTCGAGATGCCTAGCGCAGCCAGCGTGCCTGCGCGGCGACCCTGGCCCAGGCTGCGCGCCAGAACGTACATCGTGTCCGGCCCGGGCATGAGGTTCAGGGAGATTCCAGCAATCAGAAATGCGAGGAAATGAGCCGGGTCAAACATCCGTCCGTCCGTCACGAATCCAAGTGCAGGATACCACGCTGGATGGCGATGGTCACCGCGTGGGTCCGGTCCGACGCCCCCAGCTTTCCGAGTATGTTCTGGATATGCATCTTGACGGTTCCGCTGGCGGTGCCGAGCCGGTCGGCGATCTCTTTGTTGGCCAGACCACGCGCGACGAACGTCAGGACCTCCACTTCGCGCGGCGTGAGGCCGCCCTGGGGGAAATATTCATTCAAGCGCTCGGCCACCTCCGGGGGCATGAGTTTTTTCCCGGCGTGGACAGTGCGGATGGCGCGCAGCACGTCGGTG
>JBGPHB010000294.1:0-6089 GCA_041484155.1 Bryobacteraceae bacterium | reverse complement strand
CCGGATACCCAGCGATTTTTCCAGGGCCACACACGCCGCCATCCACAGATCGTCGCCGGATTCCTCCGGGGACGAAATGTCCTGGCCCGGCTCCAGCGGGGAAGCGAGCAGGCGCAACGCGGAGTCCAGCCGGTTCCCCTCGGATTTTTCACGCCGCTCGAGTCGGGAAGTTTCCCGCTCGCCGGCCAGGTGCAGGTTTCGAAGGAGGCAATGGAGCGCCGTCGAATGAAATATCTGCAGGCCAGCCCAGAGCGGGTCCTGTCTAAAATATTCGGCGGTCTCCACCACCGATAACGCACTGTGCTTCTCCACTTGCAGCCACCCCGAGGCGGATACCGGAAAGAGATCATCGCCTTCAGGGAGGAGCAGATGGTGGTCACCGAGAAAGTGCGCCTTGCCGGTCAGGCGGCGGACCCAGAGCACTCCTTCGCGCGGCATGACCGCTTTGGCTTTCTTCCCGATGGACACTTCTCCCGGCTCCAGGAACTCAAAGATCTTGGGTAGCGCGTCGCCGGCCGACACCGCGGAAAGGCCCGAAATCCAACCCTCCACGAGCCCCGTGACATTGAGCAGCTCCTGGACACGCTCCAGCGGGAGTTCGAGCACCCGGCTTCCAGGAGTCCCGACCGCCAGCAGCCGCATATGGGACCTGGGCGGGATCTCCATCCCGAAGACCGCTTCTCGCGGCTTGACACGAAGGACATGATGCCGGGCTCCCGCCAGCTTTTCGCCCCTGATCTCCACGAGAAACAGATCCACACTCCCGGATTCAACCACCCAGACCCTTTCCGGATCATGGATCAGAAACGGGGCTCTCACCGTGCCCTCCGCATCCGTCCCGTGCTGTCTGGAATCCGTCGGCATAGGTTTCAAGTTGTCCGGACCAGGCGGGCATAGACGCCGTCCTTGCCGATCAGTTCGTCGTGAGTACCGCGTTCCGCCACTCTGCCTCGCTCGAGGACGATGATCTCATCACAATCGCGAATGGTACTGAGGCGGTGCGCGACGATCAAACAGGTGCAGCCCCGGCGGCGAAGCGCATCGTCCACATGTTTCTCGGTAATCGGATCGAGGGCGCTGGTCGCCTCGTCAAGGACCAGGATTCTGGGATTCCCCGTGAGCGCCCGGGCGATTTCCAGGCGCTGGCGCTGCCCGCCGCTGAAGTTCCGTCCCTGTTCTTCTACCTGGTATCGGTACCCGCCTGGCCGGTCGGTAATATCGTCGTGTATGCTGGCGTCTTCCGCGGCCTGTACGATGACTTGCTCCTCAATCGTTTCATCCCACAGGGCCAAATTCGTCCGGATCGAGCCCTCGAACATGCAGATCTCCTGGTCCACCAAGGCAACGGAGTTGTTCAGGCGGGCGCCCGGTGTTTCTTCCCGGGTGACGCCGTCGAAAAAGATCTCGCCTTCCCAAGGTTGATAGAGGCCGCACACCAGCTTGGCCACGGTGGACTTACCGCTCCCCGACCCACCGACCAGAGCGACCCGGTCGCCGGGCTTCAGCTTGAGGCTGAAGTTGACGATCAGCGGCGGATCCAGACGGCTATAGCCGAAGGTTATCTTGCGCAGCTCCAGATAACCGTCAAGCTTTTGCTTGGATTCATGCAGAGGCGCGAGGGCTTTATCGGCGACGGAGGGGTCCCGAGGGTAACGCAGGACATCGTCGAGGCGACTCAGGTCTCCTTCCACCTCCTGGAGCTTCCCGCCTAAATCGACGAGCCGGTTGACGGGCTCGATGAAGCTTGACATCAGGCTTTGGAAGGCGATCAGGGTACCGATCGTCATCAAGCCGTCCATGACGGTGAGTCCGCCCAGCCCGATCACGACCGCCGCATTGACGGAGGTTAGCAACACGGGAATTACCGAGAGGTACTGCCCTGAAACACCCATTTCCTGTTCCGCGGAAACGAGTTTGGCCTGATAACCCGCCCACGAAGCAAAGAAGTCCGTTTCGCTCCCGGTGGCCTTCAGGGTTTCAAGTCCTTGCAAGCCTGAGACGGATTTCCCTACCAGCTTGCCTCGTTCTTGCAGCAGTTTGATGTTGCCGTCCCTTCGGCGGCGCGAGAGGAGGCGGAGCAGAACCAGGTTGAGGAAGGCGACGCCGACGCCGACCAATGTAAGCCGTGCGTCATACGTGAACATCAAGGCAGCATAGAAACCGATGGTCACGATGTTCACCAGATTCGTGGCCAGTTCCCCGGAAAGCAGCTCCGCCACGGTGTCGTTGATTTCAACCCGCGATGCGATTTCTCCGGCGAAACGTTGCGCGAAGAACTCCATCGGCAAGCGCAGCACATGCCAAAGAAATTTGCTCGAGGCCCCAATGGCCAGCTTCATCTGCATCCGCAATAAACCCTTTTGCTGGAGATAGGTCAGCAAGGCGCGCATCACGGCGGTAGCGAGCATCGCTACGAGAAGGGGCCTGGTCCAAAGTTGCGAGTCCTCGATGAGGACGTTGTCCACGAAGATCTTGGAAAAAACGGGAATCAGAAGACCGGGGAGGAGCAGCGCCACCGTGGCCAATACCACATACACGAGGGCCAAGCGGCTTCCTGGCAGACGTTTCCGGATGGCTCTGATTACAGACGGCCTTTCTCCTCCTTTCTTAAAGTCAGGGCCTTTCTCAATGACCAGTACGACACCGGTAAAGGACTCGTCGAACTCCGCGTCCGGCACGGACCGAGGTCCCGTCGCGGGATCGTTAAGATAGACCTTGCCTCGCCCGAAACCATCTACCACGACAAAATGGTTGAAGTTCCAGAACGCGATCATGGGCGGCTTCAAAACCCGGAGTTCTTCGGGTTCCTTCTTATATCCCTTGGCCAGCATTCCCAGCGATCGGGCGGCCTTCACTACGTTCAGAGCGCTGCTGCCGTCGCGGGAGACGCCACAGGCGACGCGAAGTTCTTCCAGCGGCATGCGCAAACCGTAGTAGCCCAGAACGATTGCCAGGGAGGCCGCCCCGCATTCCGTCGCTTCCATCTGAATCACGGTGGGGGTTCTGGCGCGCCGGCGCCTCAGCGCGAATCTGATCTTCGATAAGAGGCTTGACTTTTCGTCCTGCGACGCCATTACTTTATTCCGAGGCTTTCCTTGACATACGGAAACACCAGGTTCAGCGGGATTTGCGTCCGGGTCACGATCTCCCCCATGCACATCGTGCCCCCGCTCAGCTTGACCGGCGCTCCCTTGGGAGACGACCAGCGATACCCGGAGAAGCTGGTGGGATCCGTCTGCATGTCCACTCGGATTTCGGTGACAGGGCCGCCCGAAGCCAGCGACTTGATCAGAGGTGCATTTTCGAAAACTCTCATCAGGGCTTCCTCGGTGACCGGGTAATCCGACACGAAGGATACTTTTCCGCGGATGAAGCCGTACTCCTCGCGCTTCACCGTGGTGGGCGCGATCTCTACGTCCATCCCCGGCCGCACGTCCTTGGCTTGCGGAGCCGGGACGTACACCAGGGCTTCAAGATTCTCGACGTCCGGATGAAGGCTGATGATGGGTGTCCCTACCTGGACGAGGCTGCCGGGGGAGACCTTTATCTCCAGGACCTGCCCGGCGTAGGGGCTCACCACTTTGGACTCGGTTTCGAGTTGCATTTCCAGAATCTCGATTTCGCGGTTCAAATCCATCATCTTGTTGTCATTCTGGAGCTTGGCTTCCAGGCTTTCCTTTTGGATCTGGAAGGCGGTGGAATCGACTTGGCTGATCTCCGCCTGCCTCGAAGAAATGCTTCCTTGAACGGCTATGAGCTTTTGCCTGGTCTGGTACACTTGCTGGCGGGTAATCAGCCCCTTCGCCAGGAGTTCCTCATCCACCGGGATCTGTTCCTGAACGATCTGGGCTTCCTGTTGCAGCTCCTGGATCTCGCGCTCCAGGTTGGCCCGCTGCCGCCTCAAGAATTCGGATTGCAGCCGGTCGCTATCGACGCGAGCTTGGAACACTTCATCCTTCTGTTTAGTGGCGTCCGCCAGCCGGCTTTTTGCCACGCGAATCTTTTCCAGCAGAGGCGGCTGGGCCACGCTGCCGATCACTTGTCCAACGGCAATGTGATCTCCCACGCGAACCTTCAGGTCGAGCACCTGACCCGCCCCGAGAGGGACCACGTTCTGCACGCCGCCGGAGCGGATCATTACACCCGCGCCAACTACTTTGCTGGCAACCTCGCCTTTGAACCCCCACGCGACTGCCACGCCGATCAGAGTCAGCAGCGCGATCAGCGCCAGCCAGCTCCTTGGGGTTGTGACTTGGAGTAACTGGTCCAGCCGCTCCGGCGAAGACATTCGCTCCAGCGCGACCTTTCTAAAGATGCCGGCAGAATCCATTCGGTCCGCTCCCGTGGGTCAAGACTTTCATCTTACTCGTGCGCAACGCCTGGTGGCAGACTGTAGAATAGTTCCCGCTCGAGCGATTGAGCAGTTCCGGCCGGGTCTACCAGCGTGCCGCTTGCAAACCGGAAGTTCACCAGCGCCAGAGCGTAAGCGAGCCGTGCATTCACTTGATCCAGAAGAGCGTCGGTGAGCCGCGTTTCCACGGTCAGCATGTCGGTCAGCGAGCCCACTCCCAGGCGCAGTTTGTCTCTTTCTCCTTCCAGAGCCACCTGATAACCGGCCACCGCCTCACGGGTTTTCTGGAGCCGGGAGATGCTGTTGTAAACGGCCGTGATGGATGTGGCAACGCTGTTGGCAATCGCTCGCGCCTTATCCGCGCTTTGAAAGACCGTCTGCTGATAGGTGGCTTCCGCCTCAGCGACCCGCCCTAGAGCGAGGTTTTTGGCGGGAGCAAACGAATAGTTCAGGCTGAGGATCACGTCAGGGCCGCGAGCGCCCGTGAACAGGGGCGCAAGAAACTCATCCGGGCGGCGGCCATCCTGCAGCGCCGCGTACCCGCCAGTGAACGTCAGATCCAGCCGCGGCAGCAGGCCGTTCTTGCTGTACTTGCGCAGCACCTCAGCCGATTCTCGATGTTTTTCCGCCGACAAATAGTCCGCTCTGCGTTTGAGCGCTTCCTCGATCGCCGATCGAATGCTGTCTGGGGACACGGCTGGCGGGGTCAGACGTTCTCCTTCCGGAAACGGATCCGATAGCCCTGACAGGTCGATCAATTCGCGGGGACCCAGGCCCATCGCAAAACCCAGGTTGTTCCGCGCCTCGGCGGCCTGCTGCTCGAACGAGATGCGGCCCGCGGTTCGGCTGGCGAAGTTCGCCTGCACCTGGTTGATCTCGCTTCGTGGAAGCTTGTCCGCCTCGACCAGCGTTTGCACGCTTTCGACGTATTCCTTGCCACGAGCTTCCGAGTTGGTGAGGATAGTTAACTGCCCCAGGGAAGCAAGATATTGCCAATAGCTGGTCGCCGCCGACAGGATCAGCTCCGCGATCGTATGATTCAGGGAAAAGAGGCTGGCTTCCACGTCGACTTGCGCCGACGTTTCAAGCGCCGTCGCGACCTCTCTTCCTTTGCCGCGCATGAGCGGCACGGTCACATCGAAGGTAAGACGTGCACGATTGGCGCCTGAGACCAACTGCGAGTTGTCCGTTGTGCGGTTCATCTCAATGTGAGACCCGATCACGAGTCCGGACCGGAGCAACCGCTGGGCGCCGCCGCTGACGGTGGTGAGATTGGTGGCCAGATTCTCTGTCGAGAAGCCTTCCAGAATAGCGAGGTTGCGATCTGCCTCCGTCAGGGGATTGTTCGCGCGATTCTGGCTCGCTAACGCTTCGAGCGTCATGTCAAAATCTCCGCTGCGTTGTTGCTTCACGGCGCGACTGATCTCCACCTGCTGCTGCTGAAACCGCAGCATCGGGTGCTTCTGCAACGTGGATCGAACTGCCTCCAGGAGGCTAATCCCCGGAGGACCAGGCGAGCCGGGAAGCGGTTGCTGGGCGAAGGTACTTGGGCTGGTAACCAGAGTGAATGCAAGAAACGGGACGAAGCGGGAACTGCGCATAATGTGATGCACCTGTCGAATTGAGAGCTCTTAAGAGCGGCTCCGACATTATACAGCCAGTATCCACGCGGCCGGTTGTAGCAATCCTCGAACGGGTTTCCAGGTCAGGCGCGGCGTCGTTGCAACGCCGGGACGAT
>JBGPHB010000293.1:0-6099 GCA_041484155.1 Bryobacteraceae bacterium | reverse complement strand
GGCCACCGGCGCGACACCGGGCAGGGGCTTTCCGTCCTGAACCGCGTGCGCCAAGTCGCCGATCACGAGAATCTCGGGGTGCCCCGGAACCGTAAGATCGGACTCGACCATCACGCGTCCCTGGCGGTCGAGGGGCGCGCCGGCACGCTGCGCCAGTACGTGGCCAAAATCGGAAGCCGTGACGCCCGCGGCCCACAGTACGGTGCGGGTTTCGATCCGCTCCGGGCCAGTGGATGTATCGAGCGTGACGCCCTCGGCATCGATGCCGGTCACCCTCACGTTGTCCCTTGGCCGCACGCCCAGCCGTATCAGCGCGCGTTCCGCCGCCTCCGACAAACTCTTCGGATACTGTGGCAGTACCAGCGGCGCACCCTCGAGCAAAACGATCTGCGACTCTTCCGGGTGGATCGAACGGAAGTCGTGGCGCAGGGTATCGCGGCAGATTTCGGAGAGCGCGCCGGCGAGTTCGACGCCCGTGGGTCCGGCGCCGACGATAACGAACGTCAGCCAGGCGCGGCGGCGGCCGGGATCGGGCTCGCGCTCCGCGGACTCGAAAGCGGAGAAGATCTTGTGCCGCATCTCGGTCGCGTCCTCAATGGTTTTGAGCCCGGGCGCTGCGGCCCGCCACGCATCGTTTCCGAAGTAGTAACTGCGTGCTCCGGCGGCGACGATCAAGGTGTCGTAAGGAACCGAGCCATCGGCGAGGATCAGGCGGCGGCCTGCCGCATCCAAATCGATCGCCTCGCCCAGGAGCACCCGCGCGTTGCTCTGGTCGCGCAGCACGGCGCGCAACGGCGTCGCGATCTCACCGGGAGACAGCGAACCTGTCGCGACTTGGTACAGCAAGGGCTGGAACAGGTGAAAATTACGCCGGTCGACGAGCGTCAGGTCCACCGGCGCCCGGCACAACTGCTTGGCGGCATACAACCCGCCGAACCCTCCACCGAGGATCACTACCCTATGCATTCCAGACATTTGGATGCGCAATCCGCCCGCGGGCTTCCTGAATCGAACTAGGACCGTTTAAGTCTGATATGATACTGTTCAGGGACAGATGCATATCACTTGCTGAAGACCTGTCGTCAATCTTAAGATATCTGGATATTCTAGAGCTGATGTGCAACTCACTTGCAGTTAGGAACTGGCTGACCGTAGTTGCAACTTTGCTGTTCTTGCCTGCTTGCCGGGCAGACGAAGGCCCATTCTTTATCACGTATACGCACCAGATGGAGGAGCCGGGGAACTTGGAGATAGCCACCAAGGGCGTGACCGGCAAGCCGGAAGACGGGCGCCGCTTTGTTGGTGGCTCCACTGAATTTGAGTATGGCATCAAGGCCTGGTGGACCACGGAGGTGTACCTCGACGGACAATCGACCGGCAGCGAAGGCGGTCTCTTCACCGGGTATCGCTGGGAGAACCGGTTTCGCGTATTGCCACGCGAGCACTGGATCAATCCAGTGCTGTACATCGAGTTCGAAAACATCAACGGCGCCAACAAGAGCCTGCTTGAAATCGTCAACCACGACGGCAAGGGCGATCTCCTCGACCCAAGTGACGAAACGCGGCACGAGAAGAAGCGAGAGATCGAAGCCAAGTTGATCTTGAGCAGCCACTTCAAAAGCTGGACGATTGCCGAAAACTTCATTGCGGAAAAGAACGTCAAGCATGAACCGTATGAGTTCGGCTATGCCGCGGGCGTCAGCCGGCCGATCGCGCTCGCCGCCCGGCCCGACCGATGCAACTTCTGTCCGGAGAACCTGCAAGCGGGCGTGGAGGTGTATGGCGGTCTGGGAACGCACGCCGACTTCGGCTTGCGCGGCACCTCGCACTATGTCGCGCCCCTGGTTGCCTGGACGCTGGCGAACGGCACGGCGTTCAAAATATCCCCCAGCTTCGGCGTCACCGGCGCCAGCGCCGGCTTTCTGCTGCGTTTCGGCGTATCTTACGAGATCGCTCAGTTTGGCCGAGCGGCTCGCAATCTGTTCCACAATTTCGGGGGGCAGCGATGAAGGCGGCGTTGGGTTGCTTGATTCTCGCCGCCTGGGCGCGCGGAGCAGACCCTTTGCAGCAAGCCCCGCCGAGTGCCGCGCACCTGCGCAATCCGTGGGAGGGAAACGAGCGGGCGTGGCGCGCCGGCTCCAAGTTGTACGCTCGGGAATGCGCAGCCTGCCACGGGCCGAATCGTGATGGCATGGAAAAGGCGCCCGCCCTCAACCGGAACAACGTGTCCCAAGCCGCGCCCGGGGCGCTGTTCTGGGTATTGCGAAACGGTTCACTCTATCGGGGCATGCCCTCGTTTGCGCACCTCCCGGAGCCGCAGCGCTGGCAGATCATCACCTTCTTGCGGAAACCGCGGTAACACCACGGTGGCGCTCTAACGGTGGCGGTCGGATGCTAAGCTGTTGAGGCCGCCAAAGGCCAATGACTCGATTTTCGGATTTGAGGACGCTGCTCGCAAAGGCGACTCCGGCGCGCTCGGGGGACGAGTTGGCCGGCCTCGCCGCCGAATCAGCCCAGGAAAGGGTGGCTGCGCAAATCGAGCTCGCCGATGTTCCACTCCAGCGTTTTCTGGCCGAACCGTTGATTCCCTATGAGGCGGACGAAGTCACGCGGTTGATCGTCGATTCGCATGACGCCGCCGCTTTCGGGCCGGTGGCGCACCTGACGGTCGGCGAGTTTCGCGAGTGGCTCCTGGCCGAGGAAACGACGGGAGACGCGCTCGCCGCGCTGGCGCCTGGCCTGACACCCGAAATGGCCGCCGCCGTTTCGAAGATCATGCGAGTGCAGGATCTGGTGACGGTAGCCGCCAAGCGCCGCGTGATCACCAGGTTTCGCGACACCCTCGGACTCGCGGGCCGTCTGTCGACGCGGCTGCAACCCAACCATCCTACGGACGATCCGCGCGGGATCGCGGCCAGCGTTGTCGATGGATTGCTCTACGCGAGCGGTGACGCGGTCATCGGGGTGAATCCGGCCTCGGATGACGTTGCCACGGTGGAAACGCTCCTGCGCATGCTCGACCGCGTTCGTGAGGCGCTGGAGATCCCCACGCAGATTTGCGTCCTCGCGCACGTGACCACGCAGATGCAGGCCCTCAAACGCGGCGCGCCGGTTGACCTTGTGTTTCAATCGATCGCCGGTACCGAAGCGGCCAATCGGGCGTTCGGAGTGAATCTCGCGATGCTCGATGAGGCCTGCCAGGCCGCGCGCGAGCTGAAGCGCGGAGAGAATGTGATGTATTTCGAAACGGGACAGGGCAGTGCGTTGTCGGCCGACGCGCACCACGGCATCGACCAGCAGACCTGCGAAGCGCGCGCCTATGCCGTCGCGCGCCGCTATGAGCCGCTTCTGGTGAACACCGTGGTCGGTTTCATCGGCCCCGAATATCTCTTTAACGGGAAGCAGATCCTTCGTGCCGGGCTCGAAGATCATTTCTGCGGAAAGCTGCTCGGACTGCCGATGGGCTGCGACATCTGCTACACCAATCATGCCGAGGCCGACCAAGACGATATGGACGTGCTACTCACGCTTTTGGGGGTTGCGGGCTGCAACTACATCATGGGCGTGCCGGGCGCGGACGACATCATGCTCAACTACCAGAGCACCTCGTTTCACGACGCGCTGTATCTGCGCTCGCTGCTCAAACTCAAACCGGCGCCGGAGTTCGAAGCGTGGCTCGAGCGGATGGGCATTCTCGAGGAGGGCGTTCGTCTGCGCGCGACGCGTGCGCTGCCTGCGGCCTTTGAGCGAGCGCTCCAAATTACGTAAAGACGTGTTCAGCTTGCCAGAGATGCCGCCGTTGGTGAGCCGCATTGCCGCAAAAGCTCGACCAAACGCTGTAACGCATGCGGCGGTCGAAGGGAGAGGCAATCTTGAGCCTATCCAGCGCAAGGCCGTCAGCCTCGGCGACAGCCTCGAGCAAACGGTCTTGAGATTTCAGAAACGCCGGCAGGATCTCCGCGGCGGGACCTAGTTCAGGTGGAGGCTGGAAGTTTGCCGGCGCCTTCATCCGCAGCCGCGAGGGCGGTTCCAGCCACCAGGTCAGCACCCTCCCCATGAAATCCATTTTGAATGGTCCGTCGCTGAAGCGGCGCTGCGCGCGCGCATTGGCTAACGCCTCTTGCCAAGTCGGGAAGTACGCTTCCGAGGTGATTCTGAGGTGGATCAGGCACTCGGCGATGGACCATCTGCCGGGCTCGGGACGTTGCGTGATTCGCGATTCGCCGACTCTCGCGATCAGTGCGCGGGCTCTTTCGGATATGGCGCGGAATTGATTGGCAACGTCGGCGAGTTGGGGGATCATCTGGGAGAATCATAGCAACCGGATGATTGAGAATCCATGGGCGTGGCTGCGTGAGCAGACTGCGGCGCGGATCGCGCTGGGGCGCGCGGGGCACAGCTTGCCGACGCGAGAGCTGCTTGCATTCCAGCTTGCGCATGCTAAGGCACGAGATGCGGTGCATGAGGCGCTTGATTGGCAGGGCATGGCCCTGCGTTACAGGAGCGCGGCGGGCGATCGCGCGACCTATTTGCGACGGCCGGATCTCGGGCGGCGGCTGGCGCCGGAATCGGCGGATCGCGTGGAACGTGGTGAGTTTGACGCCGTGCTCATCCTGACGGATGGGTTGTCCGCCAAGGCGGTGCATCGTCATGCCTCACCGTTGCTTCAGGCGCTGCTCGCCCAGCTCGAAGGCTGGAGCATCGCTCCGATCTGCGTGGTCGAACAAGGGCGGGTTGCGATCGGCGATGAAATCGGCGAGCGCATGGGAGCGAAGCTCGCGGTGGTGTTGATTGGCGAGCGGCCGGGCCTGAGCTCTCCGGATAGTCTGGGAGTGTATCTTACCTGGGCTCCGCGCATCGGCCGCACGGACGCGGAGCGCAACTGCGTCTCGAATATTCGGACCGAAGGGCTCGATCCGGTGCTCGCCGCGCGTCGCGTGGCCTTACTGATGCGCGCCGCCCGCGAGCGGCAGCTCACCGGCGTCAACTTGAGAATGACGGATTTGTTAACATGAAATTTCCCGCCATGCGATTCGGTGTTGTCGTCTTTCCGGGTAGCAATCGAGACCACGATGCCTGGCACGCGATTACTCACAGCCTCGGCCAATCAGCTGAATCCATCTGGCACGATTCGACCTCCTTGGGGCACGTGGATGCGTTGATTCTTCCCGGCGGATTCTCCTACGGCGACTATTTGCGTTGCGGCGCGATTGCGAAATTTTCGCCGGTGATGGACGCGGTGCGAAAATTCGCGGCCGGCGGAGGCCTGGTGCTGGGGATCTGTAACGGCTTCCAGATCCTGGTCGAGAGCGGCCTGCTGCCCGGAGCGCTGCTGCGGAATCGGGGGCTGAAATTCGTTTGCCGTCACGTGAACGTGCGCGTCGAGACTACCAATACCCGGTTTACCTGCGCCGCCACTCGCGGGCAGTTGCTGCGCATTCCGGTGGCGCACGGCGAAGGCTGCTACTACGCCGACCAGCGCACGCTCAACGCGATCGAGACCGAAGACCGCGTGGTGCTGCGCTACGTGGACAACCCCAACGGCTCGGTCAACAACATCGCCGGGATCTGCAATGAGCGCCGCAACGTGATGGGCATGATGCCGCATCCGGAGGACGCCGTGGAGTTGTTACTCGGTTCGGCCGATGGACGCGTGATTCTGGAAAGCATGGTGCAGTCGCTGGTCGCGGCGGCCGCATGAGCTTGACGCCCTCCGAACTGGACAAGGCCCGCTCGATCCTGGGGCGCGAACCCACCGAAACGGAAACCGGCATCTTTGACGTGATGTGGAGCGAGCACTGTTCCTACAAAAGCTCGCGCCTGCACCTGAAGAAGCTGCCCACGCAAGGCGCGCGGGTCTTGCAGGGGCCGGGCGAGAACGCGGGCATCATCGACATCGGCGACGGCTGGGCCATCGCGTTCAAGATCGAGTCTCACAACCACCCCAGTTTCATCGAGCCGTTTCAGGGCGCGGCCACCGGCGTCGGTGGCATTCTCCGCGATATTTTCACCATGGGAGCGCGTCCCATCGCGGTGATGGATGCGCTGCGCTTCGGATCCTTCGACGATCCATTGCAGGGCGATCGCAACCGAAGAATC
>JBGPHB010000292.1:0-6102 GCA_041484155.1 Bryobacteraceae bacterium | reverse complement strand
GTGAATCGGGTACTCGAACCACACGTCGAGCATGGTCTGGTTCCAATACACTTCCGTGCCGCTCGGCAGCTTCGATCCGGTGACGTGCGCCAGCGCCTGTTCGTAAGATGTGAACGACTTGTCGGATTCGAGCGAGACGAGGGTCTGGACCACCCTAGGTTTCGGCAGGCGGGTATCGCCTTCGTAGAGTTCAATGAAGTCGGAGAGCCATAGTGTCGCCGCGTCGGGGAGTAAGGCATCGGCTCGATCGAGATCCAGAAAGCCCGGCCCGCGTTTGGGAAAATCGATGTCGCGCATGGCTTTCAGAGGCACGCGAACCAGCAGCTCCAGCCGCTCGCCGGCGGGCTTGAGAAACGCCTGAACCGTGACGTCGTTGGGGATGTCGTGAGCCGCCGCGCTGAACGGGAGGGCGAGAAGCAGCAGTGCCGAGATGGTAACGCGGATCGGCATGAATCGTGAATCGCAGTTTACATCCTAACAGTCCGGGAGGCCGGGGCCTGCGTTACTCGCGGAGTTTCTACATTTCCGAACTGAACCCCGCCCTGGCGGGCAGGGCTTGCCAGGGTGTGCGAACGCGCCACAAGCCCCGCCCGTGAGGGCGGGGTTAGGGCCTGCTAGACTTGTATAAGAGGAGGAAACGGTCATGTTCGACGCCAAATTCCCTAGCGTTCTGTTGTTGTTCGCGGCGTTTTCGGGAGTGTCTATCGCCGCGGAATTGACTAACAAGCCTGTGACCTTCGCCAAGGACATCGCTCCCATTTTGCAAGCCAAGTGCGAAGAGTGTCACCGGAAGGGAACCGTAGCGCCGATGTCGCTGGCGACCTATGAGGTGGCCCGCCCGTGGGCCAAAGCCATCCGGGAGCGCGTCATCACCCGGAACATGCCGCCATGGCATATCGACAAGACCGTTGGCATCCAGCATTTCCAGAATGATCGCTCATTGACGGACGAACAGATCACCACGATCGTCCGCTGGGTCGATTCGGGCGCGCCGCTGGGAGACCCGAAGGATCTGCCGCCAGCCAAGCAGTGGCCGGCGGAAGAAGGCTGGCAGTTGGCGAAACAGTTCGGCGAGCCGGATCTGGTCATCAAGTCGGAACCCTACACCATGCCGGCCCAGGGGCAGGACGTGTGGTGGAAGCCGGCTACGGTCGTGCCGGTGACCGAACCGCGGTGGGTGCGTGCGGTCGAAATCCGGCCGGCGACGCTGGCGGGACGGAAGATTACGCATCACGTTCTCGCGCATCTCGAACAGGATGAACCCGGCCTCAACGCGGCCGATGACAACGCCGCCGCGTCCGGCAACAGCGGGCTCTTGATGGAGTGGGCGATCGGGAAACAATACGATATCTACCGCCCGAACACTGGTAAATTGCTGCTGCCGGGAGCCAAGATTCGATGGGAACTGCACCTCCACGCCGTCGGCGAGGCGATTCGGGAGCACGCCGAATTGGCCGTGTATCTCTATCCGAAGGGCGAGGAGCCGAAGTATCGGACGCGCCTGTACGGCTTTCAGTCGATCGCCGGGGGAGCGCTGAGTCTCGATATTCCGCCCAACACTGTTACAGAGACTCAGGCTTTTCACGTGCTCAAAGAGCCGGCCCGTCTCGAGAACTTCCAGCCGCACATGCATCTGCGAGGCAAAGCGATGTCCATGGAAGCGATCTTGCCGAATGGCAGCACGCGGATGCTGAGCTACGTCGACCATTTCAACTTCAACTGGATGAACAACTACATCTACGCGGACGACGCGGCGCCGGTGCTGCCCAAAGGCACGGTGCTTCGCATTACCGCCTGGCACGATAATACGGCCGCCAACCGGAACAATCCCGATCCGAACCAGTGGGTTGGGTGGGGCGACCGCACCGTCGATGAAATGGCGCATGCCTGGGTGAACGTGACCTACCTCACCGAGGACGACTACAAAGACTGGGTCGCAAAACACTAGCGTTTTGGACGAAATCATAAAGCCATGCGCCTGAGCATCGCGATCTGCCTCGCAAGTTGTGCGTTCGGGCAATCGAGGCAGTTGCCGCTGGAGCCTCAGCACGACTCGGGTCAGAGCGTGACCCCAGCCTTCGAAGGGTGGTTCAAGAATCCGGACGGCAGCTTCAGTATCCTGTTCGGCTATTTCAACCGGAATTTGAAAGAAGAATTGGATATTCCGATCGGCCCGAACAATCAAGTCGAGCCAGGCGGAGCCGACCAGGGCCAGCCAACCCACTTCCTGACTCGCCGGCAGTGGGGCGTTTTCACCGCCACCGTCCCCAAGAGTTTCGGCACGAACAAGCTCACCTGGACGCTGGTCTCACACGGCCAGACCGCGGCGGTCCCGGGAAGCCTGGACCCTCTGTGGGAGATCGAGCCCTTCAAAGAGGTCGGCATGGGAAATACGCCGCCCGTCATCCGCTTTGACGAGAAAGGCCCCTCGGTTCAGGGTCCGCGGGCGATCAGTACGGCGCTCGCGGCGCCGCTGCGCAATCCGCTCGCGTTGACGGTGTGGGTTGCCGACGATGCCAAGACATTTCCGGACGCGAAGCCCCCGAAGACTCCCGCTGTGACGGTCACCTGGAGCAAGTTCCGCGGACCAGGAAACGTGACATTCGCCGACGACAAACCCAAGGTCGAAGAAACCAGCGGCGGCAACGCGGCGTTCGCAGGCAAGGCGACGACCACTGCCACCTTCAGTGAGCCTGGAGAGTACGTGTTGCGTGTGGTGGCCAACGATTGGTCCGGAGATGGCGGACGCGGGTTCCAGTGCTGCTGGACCAATGCCCAGGTGAAGGTCTCCGTCGAGGCTCAACCGAATCGATAAGGACGCGGGGGATCGGCCGCTAACCTCTTGCGACCAGAAATTCTAATAAGAAATCCAACGGCGTTTCTGCATTTTCTGAAGCAGAACCCCGCCCTGACGGGGGGGGGCTTGCCGGGGTGTTGCGGATGCACGACAAGCCCCGCCCGTTAGGGCGGGGTCGCGTCTGTAATCTGAGACTTATTTCACGAACCTGGGGACAGTAGACTAGCGAGTTGAGGCGGTGGCTAAAGGCCCAGGGCTGCACTTTGCCTCCGGCATGAAAAAGGCTGAGTTGGCGCGCAGAGTAGGCATTTCCAAGACCATGCATCGAAATTGGATCAACTTGAGGCCGCATTTCGAGCTTTGGGCAAACGGCTCGAAGTGAACGTCGCTAACGCCGCTTGAGGTCCATTCACTTCTTCAGATTGGTCTCGAAGAGCTGGAAAATCCGCTTGTACTCGTCCGCCCAACTCGAGGGCTGATCGAAAGTGTGGTTTTCCACTGGATACGGAGCGACGGACCAATTCTCCTTGTGCAACTCAATCAGCCTTTGCACCAGGCGCACGGAGTCCTGGAAAAAGACATTCGTATCCACCATGCCGTGGCAGATCAGTAACGCGCCCTTCAATCCCTCCGCGAAGTAGATCGGTGAAGACGCTTTGTACGCTTCAGCGTCCTTCTGCGGAGTATTCAAAATGTTCGATGTGTACCCGTGATTGTAGTGCGCCCAATCGGTCACCGGGCGTAGCGCGGCGCCTGCGGCGAAGACGTCCGGCTTAGTGAACATCGCCATCAGGGTGATGAAGCCGCCATAGCTTCCTCCGTAGATGCCGATGCGCTTCGGATCGGCGCCCTGCGCGACCAGGTATTTTGCGCCATCGACGTTGTCTTCCAGATCCTTGCCGCCCATGTGACGGTAAATCGCGGTGCGCCAATCCCGGCCGTAACCGGCCGACGCCCGGTAATCCATATCGAGCACCATGTAGCCGTGCTCCATCAGGAAGTGGTGAAACAGGTACTCGTGCGAGTAGCTCGACCAGTGGCGATGTACGTTCTGCAAATAACCCGCGCCGTGGACGAAGATGATCGCGGGTCCACCTGCTCTGTAGCCAGCCGGCTTGTAGAAGCGCGCAGGAACGGTGACGCCGTCGCGTGCCGGAACCTGGACGATGGGCACATCGAGCCAGGGATACTCCCAGAATTCCGGCGCCGGCGATGAAGTGAGCTTCTTGCCGCCGACGAACAACTCGGGAGGCTTGTTGGTGTAGGAATAAACGTCGGCCATCCACTTTTCGTCGGGTGACAGCACCACGTGGTGACTGCCCGGCTCATGCGTCATGATGGTGCGGGGGCCGCCGTCGACGCTCATCGAGTACAGTTGCCGCTCGCCGGGGCCGGCTTCGCTGGTCGTCAAATAAAAGCGCTGGCCGTCCTTTGAAAGTTCGACTGAGGTCACTTCGAATTTGCCCGAGGTCAACTGCCTGGGTTCGCCGCCCTCGAGGCTGAGCTTGTAAACGTGGGCGTAGCCGTCGCGCTCGCTCTCAAAATAGATCTGATCGCCGTTCTTCAGCCAGCCGAGCTCGTCCTCACCGGGTCCGCCCAGCCAGGCGTCGTCGTGTTCGGTAAAGAGCATGCGCGTTTTGCCGGTCGCGGGATCCAGCGCCAGGATCCAACGGTCCTTGTTGTCGGCGGCGCGCGCCACCAGCACGGCCTTGGTTCCGGCCTCGTTCCAGAGTGGCGCATCCAGCTCAACCTCACGATCCTTCACGCCGGGATCGACCCACTTGGCTTCGCCGGTGGCCACGTCGAGAATTACCGCCCGCTGGCGCGACGGCACATCCCCAACATTGGCGCGTCCGGAGATGGTTTCGGTGTACGCGGATTCGGTGACGTAAGCGGGAACCGCTTCCGGTTTCGATCCTTCGGCGCCCTCCCCAAGCATGGCGATGACGCACTTCTCGTCAGGGCAGAGATCGAGCCGCACGACAGATTGCCGCGCCTGCAAGGTGAAAGGCTTTCGCGGATGCTCCAGTTTTCGTTTGGCTTCCTCTTCTTCGCGAAGTGTTGCCCGCTCGCGCACCGACTCGATCAATTCTCGCTCCTGCTTCTTCAGCGATTCCTGGCTGTCAGTTCCACGTTTTTCGGGCGCCGGGGTGGCAGTCACCTCAGTCATCTGCTCCAGGCTGCCTGTATCGAGCGACATTACGTACAGGTTGCCGCCGCGTGTGAAGGCCACGTGATTTTCGTCATGGGCGAAATGCGGGTTGGATTCGGCCTCGGCGGTTTTCGTAAGCTCCTGCCGCTTTCCGGTGGAGAAATCATAAACAAAGACGTCGCCGTCAAGAGCGTAAGCGATCTTCTGTCGATCGCGCGTGCGGCTGCCGGTCACAGGCGGCGCAAGCTTGGGCTCAGTCAGTTTGCGCAACCCGCTTCCATCGCGATTCACAACATAGGTATCCAACGGCTTGGCGTGCGGGTCGGCGGCTTGCTTCCACTGGAAATAGATCTGCTGGCTGTCGCCCGACCAGCGGATGCCCGCCGGCTCGTACCCGTAGATCTCCGGGCCGCGCATGATGTTGTCGATGGTCAGCGCGAACTTCTTCTGGCCCGAGAGCACCAGCGTGAACGCGGCCACCAGCGTTAGAGTTCGTTTGACGGGCATAGCTTTTGCTGTTATCGTACCTCGGCCAGCAGCCTGCGCACCCCCTCCTCAAACACTTCGGGCGCAGTGAGCAGGCTTACCACCAGGAACGCCTCGGATTCGAAATCAAAGAAGAAACCCGGTTGAACCAGCACATCGCGCCTGGCGAGTAGTCCGAGCGCCCACTCTTCTTCGGTTTGAGTCTGGGGGACTTGGAGGGTCGCGTACCATCCGCCTTCAACGCCAAGCGCCTGGCAAGCGGAGCCGGCTCCGATCGAGCCCCGCAACACAGCCAGGTTCGCACGCGTGCGGTCTGAAATCTGCAATCGCACGCTGGAGGAGGCGGCAAGCAAACGAGGCAGAGCGATTTGCACCGGGGTCGCCACCGAAAGATACGTATCGGCGATCAATTCCAGCCGGTCGAGGGCGCCTTCATGGCCTGGCCCGCTTGCAACGATCCAGCCTAACTTCATCTGCGGAAGGCCGCCGATCTTCGACAGCCCGCTCATCGAAAACGCGCCGGTCAGACAATCGGCCCGCGATGCTTCGGGTGCGAACCCGTAGTCGAAGAATACTTCGTCCGAGAGAATTGCGATGCCGCGCGCCGCGGTGAGCGTTTCCAAGCGCGCTGATTCCTCACGCTTGAGGAACGATCCGGTCGGATTGT
>JBGPHB010000291.1:0-6120 GCA_041484155.1 Bryobacteraceae bacterium | reverse complement strand
TGACCTCGCCGCTAACCGATCTCGAGATCATCCTCGGGAAATGGCTGGCTGCCATGGTGCTCTATGCCTCGATGCTGGTGCTTTCCGCGCTGAGCATCGCGATCCTGTTCGCCTACGGCCAGCCCGACTGGCGTCCCATCGCCGTCGGCTACCTTGGACTGCTGCTGCAAGGGGGGTGCCTGCTAGCCATCGGGACATTCGTCTCCACCTGCACCAAGAACCAGATCGTAGCGGGCGTGGCCGGTTTCGCCGTGTGCCTGCTACTGTGGGTTCTCGAATGGGTCTCGTCGTTTGACACGTCGACCATGGGTCAGGTGATCGGTTACCTCTCCGTGCTGGCCCACTTCGATTCTTTCGCCAAAGGCGTCCTGGACACCAAGGACATCATCTATTACGTCTCGGTGATTTTTGTGGGATTGTTTCTGACAGCTCGCTCAATGGAGTCATTAAGGTGGAGGGCTTAACCATGAAACTGGCAGAATCTCGCTGGAGAGGACGTGGCGCACGCACTTTTGCGTGCCACGTTCACACTCATGTGAACGCATGGCCAAGCGTCCGCAAAAGTGCGGACGTGGCAAACAGGAGTGTTCGCGCCACGATGGTAGTGGAGGAGAGCGTAATATGAACACCTCGTGGATGAAAGCTCGTCAAACCAAGTTCGCCCTCTACACCGCCGTCTACGTCTTGATCGTCGTAGCCGTAGTCAGCACCGTCAACTTCCTAGCCAATCGCTTCAACAAAACCTACGACTCGACCTCCAACAAACGCTTCACCCTTTCCGACCAGACCGCCAAGATCGCCAAGAATTTGAAGCAGGACGTGACCATCACCTACTGGGACCAGCCGACCAAATTCCAAACCGCCCAGGATCTGCTCGACCGCTACAAGAATCTCTCGCCGAAGGTCAAAGTGCAGTACATGGATACGGACAAGAAGCGTACCCAGGCGATCGCGGCGGGGGTCAAGTCGCTCGGCACCATCTTCGTGGAAGTCGGCGCCAAGCACCAGCAGGCCAAGAGCCTGACCGAGGAAGAGATCACCGGCGCGATGGTGCGGGTGATGAAGGGCGGGGAGCGCATGGCCTGCTTCGTGCTCGGTTCGGGCGAGCACGCGCTCAGCGATACCGATCGCACCGGATATTCCGGCATCAAGGAGCTCCTCGAAAAGAACAACTATAAGACCGACACCGCGAAGCTTCTGGAGAAGCCGGAAGTCTCCAAGGATTGCACGATTCTGGTGGTCGGCGGTCCGCGTCGCGACATGATCCAGCCGGAAGTGGACGCGATCAAGACCTACGTCGAAAACGGCGGCCGGGCGGTCATCATGGTCGATCCGCCTCTCAAATTCTCGAAGCAGGAGACCGACGACAATCAGGCGCTGGCCGGCGTGCTCGCCGGTTGGGGAGTCACGGCGAACAAGGATTTGGCGTTGGACACTAGCGGCATCGGCCAGCTCTATGGAATGGGACCTGAAGTCCCGCTGGTCAGCGATTATCAGAGCCACGCCATCGTGCGCGAAATGAAAGACGTGCCCACGGGTTTCCCGATCGCCCGATCGCTCGAAGTAAAGAACGGCGACAAGACCACGGTCGAAAAACTCTTTCAAACCTCGGCAGAAAGTTTCGCCACGGCCAATCTCAACTCGGCGGAGATCAAGCAGAGCAAGACCGATAAGAAAGGCCCGCTGGTGCTGGGCGCCGCGGGCACGTACAACTCCGGCAAGGAGAATGGGAACGGCCGGTTTGTCGTGGTGGGTTCCTCGGCCTGGGTGGCGAACAGCTTCCTGCGCTTCAACGGCAACCGCGACCTGTTCCTCAATATGATGAACTGGCTTTCGTCGGATGAGGATTTAATCTCCATTCGTCCCAAAGAGCCCGACGACAGAAGACTGAACATGTCGGCGCGGCAGATGAGCATGGTGTTTTACGAAAGCGTGCTCTTCATTCCATTGCTGGTGGTGGTGGCCGGCGTGGGCGTGTGGTGGCGGCGCAGGTAGAACATGAAACTAGGTCGTCTGTTGATCGCTGCGGTCTTGCTGGCGGGCTTGGCGGCTGCCGTCTGGTGGTCGAACAAGAAAGCCGCCGCCGACGCGGCGAAACCTCCCGCCGAGACGTCCCCCAAGGTGCTGACGCTTAAGAAAGATGACGTTCGCCAGATCGAGTTCAAGCATCGCGAAGGCGAATCCACCATCGTCAAGAAGAACGATTCGGGCAAATGGGAGATCACCGCGCCCAAGGCGCTGCCCGCCAACCAGAACGCCCTGGAGAGCATTTTGAGCATGCTTTCCGACCTGAACTCGGACCGGTTGCTGGATCCCAACGCGACCGATCTCACCGGATTCGGCCTGACCCCCGCGGTCGTCGAGATCGACGTCAGCATGAAGGATGGCAAAACGTCGAAGCTGCTTATCGGCGAAGATACGCCGACGGGTAGCGGCGTCTATGCCAAAGTCGACGGCGACCCGCGTCTGTTCACTACTGCCAGCTCCAACAAAACCGGCCTCGACAAGACCTACACAGATCTGCGAGACAAGAGCCTGATGTTTTTCGAGGCCGACAAAGTCAGCCGCGTGGAGCTGACCGCGAAGAAGCAGATCGTCGAATTCGGCCGCGTGAATCAGAACGAGTGGCAGATCCTGAAACCGAAGCCGATGCGCGCCGACGGGCTACAGGTGGAAGAGCTGGTACGCAAGCTCAAGGACGCGATGATGGAGACGCTGTCCGAGGAAGACGAAAAGAAAGCCAGTGCGGCGTTCGGCTCGGCGCCGGTGCTGGCCGTTGCCAAAGTCACGGACGCCGCCGGCACCCAGATCCTGGAAGTGCGCAAGGCGAAGGACGATTACTACGCCAAATCGAGCGCGGTCCAGGGCATTCAGAAAGTCAGCACCGATCTTGGAACGGGCCTCGACAAAGCGCCCGAGGACTTCCGCAACAAGAAACTGTTCGACTTCGGCTTCTCCGATCCCACCAAAATCGAATTCAAAGACGGCGCCAAGGCCGCGGCCTACGAAAAGTCCGGCGACAAGTGGGTCTCCGCCGGAAAGACCATGGACTCGGTGGGAATCCAGGCGCTCGTCGACAAGCTTCGCGATTTGGCCGCCTCCAAGTTCCCCGACACGGGCTTCTCCAGGCCCGCGGTCGAGTTGACCGTCGTTTCCAACGACGGCAAGCGCACCGAGAAAGTGCAGATCGGCGCCAACAACATTGCGCGTCGCGAAGGCGAGCCGGCGCTGTATGAGCTGGAGGCCAAAACCGTCCAGGATCTTCGCCAAGCTGCCGGCGATGTGCGCGAGCAAGCCCCGCCGGCACCGGCCGCCAAGAAGAAGTAGTGCCAGCCGGCCTTCTCACCGACCTCTACCAGCTCACCATGGCGGCGGGCTATTTCGAGGCCGGCAAGATGCGCGAGCAAGCCACCTTCGAGCTGTTCGTGCGGCGTCTCCCGCACAACCGCAACTTCATTCTGGCCGCGGGGCTTCAGCAAGCCGTCGAGTATCTGCTCGATTTGCACTTCACCGCCGAGGAGATCGCCTACCTGCGAGGTCTGCCGCAGTTCGCGCACACGAGCGCCGCGTTCTTCGAGATGCTCGGCGCTCTGCGCTTCACCGGCGACTTGTTCGCCGTGCCGGAAGGAACTCCGCTGTTCCCCGGAGAGCCGTTCCTGACCCTTCGGGCGCCATTAGTAGAAGCGCAGATCCCGGAGACGTATCTGCTATCGACCATCGGGTTTCAGTCGATGATCGCGACCAAGGCCACCCGTGTGGTGAAGGCGGCGCTGGGGCGCAGCGTAGTTGAGTTCGGCACCCGCCGAGCGCACTCGCCCGAAGCCGGTGTGCTGGCGGCGCGGGCAGCCTATGTCGGCGGCTGCGTCGGCACCAGCAACGCCGAAACCGGCATGCGCTATGGCGTGCCGGTATTTGGGACGGCCGCGCATGCCTGGGTCATGTCATTTGCTCTAGAACGGCAAGCCTTCGAGTGTCTTCAGCGGCTGCTCGGGGAAAGCACGGTCTACCTGATCGACAGCTACGATACGATCGAGGGCGCACGCCGCGCCGCGTCACTAGGGCGGCCGCTCTGGGGCGTGCGCCTGGACAGCGGCAACCTGGTGGAACTCGCTCCCGCAGTCCGCAAGATCCTGGACGATGCCGGGCTTCGCGATGCGAAGATCATGGCTACCGGCGATCTCAATGAATACAAGATCCACGAGCTGGTGGCCGCCCAAGCGCCCATCGACATGTTTGGCGTGGGGACCGAGCTGGCCACTTCAGCGGATGCCCCTTCGCTGGGCGTGGTCTACAAGCTGGTGGAACTGGGGGACCGCTATACAGCCAAGCTGAGTGAAGACAAGCATACACTGCCAGGCGCCAAGCAGATCTTTCGCTACGCCGACCACGACCAGCTCGCCCGGTCGAGCGAATGCCCGAGCTGTCCTCCCGGTTCCGCACCCGCCGAGGCGCTCTTGCGGCCCGTCATGATCGGTGGCCGGCTGGTGGAGCCGCTGCCCTCTGCCGAAGGGGCGCGCACGCATGCCGCCGAGTGCCTGGCGCGGCTGCCGGCTCCATGCCACAGCCTGTTTGAGGGCGAGGACGCCTGGCGTGTGGATCTGAGCCCAGAACTCAAAGGTCTCTACGAGCGCGTGCGCCAGGGTGTTGCCGTATGAGAACGGTGTTCTTCGACGTCGACACGCAGATCGACTTCATGTTTCCGGCGGGCGCGCTGTACGTGCCCGGCGCCGAGACGATTGTAGACCGTGTCGCCGGGCTCAACCGCCAGGGGTTCGTGGTGATCTCCACCATGGACGCCCACACCGAGAACGACCCTGAGTTTCAGGCGTGGCCGCACCACTGCGTGGCGGGTACAACGGGCCAGCAGAAGCCCGCGTCTACGTTGCTAGAAAAGCGAGTCGTCGTCCCGAACGCGCCGTGCGAGTCAAAGCTCGAAGGAGTGCAGCAAATCCTGCTGGAGAAGCAAACGTTCGACTGTTTCTCCAACGTCAACCTTCCAGCGCTGATCGAGCGCCTGAACGCCGATCGATACGTGGTCTACGGAGTAGTCACGGAAGTCTGCGTAAAGTTCGCCGCATTCGGCCTACTGAAAACCGGCCGGCCAGTGGAACTCGTAATCGATGCAGTGCGCAGCTTGAGCGACGATGCCAGCGCGAGCATGTTGGCGGAGTTCACCGCCGCAGGCGGCACGTTGACCACAGCGGCCCGATGTGGTGTGGGTTGATACTTCGAAATAACCAGCCGGAACCAAAATCGTGGCGCGAACACTTGTGTTTGCCACGTTCGCACTTTTGCGAACGCTTGGCCATGCGTTCACACAAGTGTGAACGTGGCACGCAAAAGTGCGTGCGCCACATCATCGCCACTTGCCGAGCCGCGACCGTCAGGGAGTCGGTAGGCCATGCGGTTGCTATTGCTTCCACTCCATCGTCTCAGCCACACTGACGCGAGCCTTCGGATAGATCACCAGCCGGAACTTCACTATGTTCGATGAGTTCCGATACACGATGGCGCCGTTCTGAAGTTGCGCTGTATCCAGAGCGACAGACTTCGCGTAGGTGCCGTCCTCAATCTCCAGCACCCCACGCTGCGCGGAGTGGATCACCGGGGCGTCGCGATTCCACTTCACGCTCAAGTTGTCCTCGGCTTTGGATACCGAAAGGCCGAGCGAAAAATCCTCTGTCGTCGCTAGAGACGCCTTGGGAGCCATCGAAAGCGCAACTTGAAGCCCCAACAAAACGCCGAGCAGCAGAAAAATGAACGACAGCGGGAGCCAGACCCACCCGCCCCGGAGTTGCTTCTTGGGTTTCGCGTCAGGCGCGGGAATTTCCTCTTCGGGGGCAACTTCTTCCCGGGCGACCACTTCGGGCACGAGCGTCCGCGTGTCGCGCCCGCGACGCCGCGGCAGCGGAGCATCCTCGCCGCCGGTGAGTTCGCGGCGCTCCAATGGAAACTGAAGCGGAGTCGACTTCTGGAACACGCCGTCCTCGCGAAAGAAGAAACCCGCCGTTGCTTTGCCGCCCAACGGCTTTGCCAGCATTGCGACGTGCCACGGCGACCGAAAGAAGCGATCCAGCACCACGATGTCCTCCGGGGCGAGCGAAAAGCTGCCGCCGGTGC
>JBGPHB010000290.1:0-6133 GCA_041484155.1 Bryobacteraceae bacterium | reverse complement strand
GCCGCGCGCCCGCGAGCTTCGAGATTGTGCCTGCGGCACTTACGCTGCTGATGCCTCCGTCCTATGGATAATGTCACGCACTCGCTGGTGGGCCTGATGCTTGCGCGGGCGAGCGCCAGTAAGACCAGCCAAGCTCCCGCGCTCATGATGGTGATCGCCGCGAATCTTCCGGATATCGACATCGTTGCCGGACTGCGGGGGAGCCTCAACTACCTCGAATATCATCGTGCCTACACGCATGGCCTTGTGTTCGCGCCGCTGCTGGCCGTGGTTCCGCCGCTCGTGTTCCTCTGGAAGCGGAAGATTTCCGCGCGGATCTACCTGCTCTCGCTCATCTGCGTGCTCAGTCACCTCCTGCTGGATTGGACCAACATATACGGGATCCGCCTGCTGCTGCCGTTTTCGAGCCGCTGGCTACGGCTGGATATCACCGACGTCGTCGACCCGTGGATTCTCGTCTTGCTGCTTCTGGCGGTGGCTGCGCCGGCTCTGTCGCGGCTGGTCAGCTCGGAGATCGGTTCTGCCGCAAGCCCGGGTCCTAAGCGGAGCTGGGCTTGGGTTGCACTCCTGATGCTGCTGGCGTACGAAGGCGCACGCTACACCGCGCATGACCGTGCGCTGGCCGTGATGGGAGCCCACCTTTTCAACGGCGCCATCGCACGCCGGCTCACTGCCCTTCCCGCCCGCTTTAGTCCGCTGCAATGGAGAGGAGTGGCGGAGGGCGACGGGTTTGTTGCCATCGTACCCGTGAATCTGGCGGAGGAGTTCGACCCGTCGGCAGGACGCATCGATTACGGCGCGTCCCCGGACGCCCCGGCGATCGGTGCGGCGCGCCGCACGCGCGCATTCGAGGTGTTCGGACAGTTTTCACAATTGCAGTTCTGGAGGGTGACGCCGCTCCCTGAGGCGACGCGTGTCCAGCTGATCGATCTGCGCTTTGGTACACCTCAATTTCCGGGCTTTGAAGCCACGGCCATCGTGGATGCCGCGGGCCAGGTCCGGGAGTCGCGGTTCGGGTTTGGTCCCCCGCCGCTGAATGCTCGCTAGTCTGCCGGCGAGGAAACCCCGCCCTGACGGGCGGGGCTTTCGCGGTTGACGGGTGCGGTTGACGGGTGCGGTTGGCGGACGCGGTTGGCGGACGCGGTTGGCGGACGCGGTTGGCGGACGCGGTTGCAAACGCTGCTACCAAAGCCCCGCCCGTCAGGGCGGGGTTCTCAACCCAGGAAATCGAACAGCGTGGTACGCGGTATCCGGGCTTGCGCGCTGAGCGCGGCCTCCTGCTGGGTTTGGGACTGCGTCAGGTCGAGGATCGCACTGGCCGTGTCTGTATCCTGCAGAGTGCCGATCTGGGTTTGAAGCTGGGTCTGCTGGGTCTGGGCGAAGTCCGTAGCCGAAATAACCTGGTTCTGGGTCGTGCCGTAGAAGGCAAGCTGCTGATTGAGGTAGTCGCCGACCCGGAAGAGCCCGGCGTTCGACGTCCGGATCGCCGTCTCGTCGTTGTTCTGCAGAGCTGTAACCAGTCCGTTGATGGTGCTAAACACGTTGGTCGCCGGATCGCTGGAATCGAAGAGTTGCTCCGCCGTCAGGCTGAGAGGGAACGTCGTGCCGTTGGGGTGAAGCGCCTGACGTGTAGCCGCCGAACCCTGGTAGGCGGTCACCGGGTTGGGCTGCGTAAGATCGAAGTTATAGGGCGCCGTCTGGTCCGAGTCGCCGGAAAAAAGAAAGCGCCCTTCGAAGCTCGTATTGGCCAGGCCCACCAACTGCTGCTCGAGACTTTGAAGCTGTTGGGCGAGGTCCGCGCGCGAGGAAGCCGTTTGAGTCCCGGTAACGCCCGTGGCGCCCAAAGTTTGCACCCGGTCGAACAACTGCACGGCGATCTGCACGGCCTGCTCGCCGGCGTCGACTTCGCCCTTCAGACGCACGAAATTGGTCGAGATTTGCTGCGAGGTGGAGAGGGCGGCTCGCGCCTCCAGCAGAGCCGAGACCTGGTCAGGGACATCGGAGACCTGCCGCATTCGAACACCGCTCGAGATCTGCAGCGCGGCTTGGTTGATGCGGCCGGTGACGCGGTTGAGATTGTTCAGGAATTCTTGATTCGCGGCGGTGAGAGTGGAGACCATGAGAGGTTCACCTAAGCATGTCGATTACGACTTGAGTCAAAGATTGGAGCGTCGTGACCATCTTGGCCGCCGCCTGATAGGACTGCTGGAACTGAAGCAGCTTGGTGGCCTCTTCATTGAGTGAAACGCTGCTTTGGCTGGCGCGTTGGGTCCGAGCCTGCGTCAACTGATCCTGCGCCTGGGTCTGGTTCTGCTGGGCCGCGGCCACGTCGTTGCCGAGACGCGAGCCGAGGTTGCCGTAGAACTTCGTGAACGTGGCGCCATTGACGGCTGGCGCGCTCGCCAGCTGGGCCAGGGCGATCGCGTTGCCGTTGCCACCGGGCGCGTTGGCGGCAGCCGCCGCGATCTGGTCCGGGGTGAGTCCGGTGACCGCCAGCGTGGACGCCGCATCCGAGGCCTGATCGTAACTGAACAAGTTCACCACCGGTGTAAGACCGTTCTGGTCCAGACCCTGAAAGAGCTGGGTGTTCACCGTGTCGGCGAGAGACTGGGCCAGCGTGTTCAAGTCGCTGAGATAGCCGGGAATGGTGGTGTTCCTCTCTTGAATGAGCGCCCCCAGGCGGCCGCGGCTGATTTGCGGTGTAATGTCACTGCTCTGCGAATCAAGGATGGCCGTTTGAGACGAGCTGGTATCGGCCGATATGTCGAAATGGCCGGAGCCGATCACCAGGGGCGTTTGCCCTCCGATATACACGTTGAACGCGCCATCTTTGCTCCTGAGAATGGTGTAGTCGGTTAGCTCGGAAAGGTTCTCCAGGGCGGTATGGACTTGCGCATCCAGGCCGGCGTCCTGCGAGGCCTCGGAATTGGACTCGAAACGCAGGTTAATTCCGGCAATTTGCGTGGCGATTTGATTGATGTTCCGCGCCACGGCGGCGGTCTGGCTGGCAATGTTGGTGGCTATCTGGATAACACCAGTGGCGCTGTTATTGATGCTTTGGACCAGTTGCCGGGCCTGGTTGAGGACTGCCTGCCGGCTGACCGCGTCATTGGGGTTGACGCTCAACTGCGAGAAGCTGTCGAAAAAGCGGTTGATCGCGCCGGCGACGCCGGAGTTCGAGGTGAGGTCGAAGAACGGCTCGACCTGACCCAGGTCCGTGGCCTTCTGCTCGGCGCTTCCCAGCAGCTCCGTCTGGCTGCGCACGGCCTGCTCCAGGAATTCCGATCGCGCGCTGATGAGCGGTCCGGCCACCACGCCGCCGGATAGTCCGGCCGCGGGGTCGAACGGCCGTGCGGTCAGCGACTGATCCTGTTTGGCGTAACCTGGCGTGTTGGCGTTGGTGACGTTGTTCTCGATGGCATTAAGCGCGCGGGTGAACACCTGCATTGCGCTCGCCGAATTGAATAGCGCCGTGAAGAGACTGCCCATCTTATCCTTGCACGGAGATGGCGGCGGGCGCGGTCAACGGAGCGGCTGCGCCCGCGGGCGTGTAACCGGCAGTGGCCGCGCCCAACAGCGTGGCCCAGCCCTGACACAAAGCCGCGCCATGCTCGATCAACTGATTCACCAGGCGGAGCTCGTTCAAGAGCGCCTTGAGGTCCGAACGGAGTTCCGGGTGCTTGCCGCCTCGCTCTCGCAGCTCGCGCTCCACCGATCCGAGACACTGCACGGCTTCCATGAGAGCCAGAACGCAGCGCCCGATCTCCTCCGGAGAAGGCAACAGTAGGGCCGTGCGCAAGGCGGCAACGTGCGTGCGCGCGTTCCTAACTTTCGAACGCATCGCTCTTCAGGGAGTCGTCGATGACTTTCGACGCCGTCGCCTTCGCGTCCACTTGGTAGTTGCCCTCGGCGTAGGCGCGCGCGATCTGCTCGATGCGCGCTTGCCGCTCCGGCGAATCCGCCGCCAGCGATCGCAGACTCCGCACCAATTCGGAGAGATGGACGTCGTCACCGAGGGCCGGTGGGTGTCCCGGCGCGTTCGACGGACGTGCGCCCGGAGCCGCGCTCTCCTGTGCCTTGGCTGCTCCGGCGGAAGCGAGAGAAGCGAGATTGGGATCGTTTACCTTCATGTGAAAAATTGCGTTGAGGGATACGCCCTCAAATGAAGTATCGGCCGTCCCGAGCGATTTTTCACACTCGCAACAGCTAGGTAATTCCTGTATATCTCCACGCCGACTGGGTTATTCAACGTCCATGAACGAGTAGCAAATCATGTGACAAATGATATGATGCGCGTCCTCGATGCGGCCCATATGGGGCTCCGGCACCTGGATATTCAGCGTCGCCAAGCTGCCGAGCTGGCCGCCGTCCCGGCCCGTAAGAGCCAGAGTACGGCAACCGATCGAATTGGCATATTCCATGGCGCGCACGACACTAGGCGAATTGCCTGACCCGCTGATGGCCATGTATACGTCGTCTGCCTGGGCGAAATTCTTGAGTTGTTCCACCATGGCGTCGGCGTAGCTTACATCGTTCGAATACGCCGTAAGGGTGGGGATGGAATCATGCAGCGACTGAATTCGGAAACGAGAAGGCTTCCCGAAGCTCGCGCCTTTCAGCATGTCGCAGACAAAATGTGCGGCGGTGGCGGCGCTGCCCCCGTTGCCGGCTACAAAAATCGTGCGGCCGGCGATGCGCGCGTCCTTCAACCAGTCGATGGCGCGGGCGACTTTGTCCAAGTCGATGGAGCCTATGGTAGTGAGCACCTGTTCGCGATACCGCGCCGGGAAGGACATCGCTGACCTCATTGTATACTGAAGCTCGAATGTCTTCACCGTCAGTGGAGCCCACCTCGCGAGCCGTGCGCAGGCCGTGGGGCGGGGATTACCTGTACCTGCTCCAGAATCTCATTCTGAAGGATTTCCGGATCCGGTACCGCAACATGTCGCTGGGAATTCTGTGGTCTCTCATCAACCCGCTGGTGATGATGGGCGTGCTCACGTTGGTCTTTAGAGGAGTCGTGGGCGGCGCCAAGACGCCTGCGTTTCCTTTGTTCGTGCTGTGCGGTCTGGTACCTTACAACTTCTTCGCCGGCGCGTTCATGACCGGCACCACCGCCATTGTGGACAACGCCGGGCTGGTGAAGCGGGTTCCGGTTCCCCGGGAAGTCTTGCCCATCGCCGCGGTGCTTTCCAACTGTGTGCACCTGACGATTCAAGTGGCGTTGCTGCTCGGCGTGACATTCGCCTATCGGCTGGGCCCCGGCGCATCGTGGTTGTGGCTGCTGCCGATTTGGATCCTGTATGTAGTTTTCGTCTGCGGTTTGGCGCTTGGATCGAGCGCGATCAACGTCTTCATCCGCGACACGCGCTACCTGGTCGAATCCTTCAACCTGGTTTTGTTCTACCTGGTTCCGATTTTTTACTCCTTCGAGATCATCCCGGCGAAGTACCGCGGAGTCTATCAATTCAATCCAGTGGCCGCTCTGGTACTGTCAATGCGCAACATTCTGATCGATCGCGTAGCGCCTCCGATGTCGCTGGTGCTGAACATGGTGATCGCCGCCTGCGTTTCGATGGGGATCGGGCTGATCGTCTTCAACCGCCTGAAATCCCGCTTTTACGAACACATCTGATGACGGCTTTGCGCTTTGACCGTGTCACCAAGACCTTCCCCCACCACGTTGGACAGGTATTGTTGCGGGACCGTGTGATCGAGTTACTGCGGCCTTCCAAACGGCCGCGCTTTGAAGCCGTGAAGGATGTATCGTTCCAGCTCGCCCCCGGGGACAGCCTGGGCCTGATCGGTCCCAACGGCGCGGGCAAGAGCACACTGCTGAACCTGGCCACTGGCCTGGTGACGCCGGATGCGGGAAGCATCCAAGTGAACGGCCGCGTGGCGGCGTTGCTGGAGCTGGGCGCGGGCTTTCACATCGACCTGACCGGCGCTGAAAACGTACGCGTGAATGCCGCGCTGATGGGGCTGTCGCGACGGGACGTGGCGGAACGGTTCGAGGAAATTGTGGAGTTTTCCGGCGTCCGGGAGTTTATCCACGAGCCGCTCCGAACTTACTCTTCCGGGATGATGATGCGCCTGGCGTTTTCAATCGCCGTGAGTTCCGATCCCGACATCT
>JBGPHB010000289.1:0-6141 GCA_041484155.1 Bryobacteraceae bacterium | reverse complement strand
CTCACCCAGGCCTTGCCGGCGTCTTCGTGGGAGGTCTTACCACCGGAATCAAGGGCAGAGTACTAAGTATGCGTCCCCTGGACCCGGCGCTCCCCGGTACCTTAGAAATGCAACAAACCGGCCTTCGGCCGAAGAATCCATTCAACAAACGAAACTTTCCTGCGATATATAGAGGGCTCATCCAGTGAAAATCAACGAGCACGATGCCTTGAACATTCCGAAGCCACAATCCGAGAGACTCTACGCGGTATCGGAGCCGGACGCCGGCGCCCCGAACGCGGCAAGGCGCTCGGAGACCAGGAGCGATCAGATCGACTTGGGAAGCCAAACCGGACTCTTATCGTTAGCGCAGAGCGCTGGCTCCGCAGAACGTGCAAACCGCGTCGAGGAGTTGCGGGCGCTGGTTCAGTCGGGACAGTACCAGGTCGACACCACCGCGCTGAGCCAGGCGATTGTCAGCGCCAGTCTCAGCGGCTACTGAGGTTAGCTCCCGATGAGCCCGCAAGACCAAGCAACTCCGTCCATATTGGAATCCTGTCTCGCCGCGGCGGCGAAGCTTCGCCAGGTGCAGCAACTCCTGCTGGAGCCGGGAACCCTGGATCGTTCCGCGGCGGAGTTGAACGAGGTGATTGCCACGCTGGAACAGCTAGTCTCGGCAAGCTCGCCGGATTGGGGCCCGGCGGAATCCGCGTCGCTCCATCAAATCAAGCGCGCGGCCGGCAGGTTGCGGGCTCAGATCGAGCACGCATCGAATCTGTGGGCGGGCTGGCTCCAATTGCGGATGGGGACCGGCTACACCGAACAAGGGCTTCCAGTCTTCGTGAATCACGAAGCGGGAAGCTGTTTCGAAGGATAGGATCCGATGGGTGGCCTCTTTGGCGCTTTGAACAACAGTTTGGAGGCGTTGCGCGCCTTCCAGACATCCCTGGGCGTGGCGCAAAATAACGTCAGCAATGTATCCACGCCGGGATATGCCAGACAAATCGCGACGCTCGAAGCGGACGCCTTCAACCTGGCCGCCGGCCGCATCGGAGGCGTGCATTCCGGCCCCATCCTAAGCACACAAAACGAGTACGCCAACCAGGCGGTTCGCGCTCAGCTCGAAATGCAGGGAAACTTTGGCGCTCAATCCAGCGCCGTGACCTCGATCGAGTCGCTATTCGACGCCTCGGGACAAACCGGCATCATCGGCGAACTCAACCGTCTCTTTCAAAGCTTCTCGGCGTGGGCCACGACGCCCAGTTCCACCGCAACGCAGCAGGCTGTACTGGACAGCGCGCAGGCCGTGGCAAATAGTTTCCAGTCGACAGCGTCCAGCCTGTCGAGCATAACCAGCAATCTCAACCAGCAGGTTCGATCCACGGTCGCGCAAATCAACAGCATCGCATCCGACATCCAGAACGACAACGCCGAGATCTCGAAAAATGGCGCGACCGATGCCGGGCTCGATGCTCGGCTGCACGCTTCACTGGCGTCCCTGTCGCAGCTCGTCGATACCACGGTGACGTTCGACCCCATCGGGACCGTCACGGTTCTGCTAGGCGGTCAGATTCCACTGGTCATCGGGACCCACCAGTACTCGCTTCAGGCCAGCTTCGCCGATCCCGTTCCGGGGCCCAACCCCAACGCTCCCGCACACGCCCATGTCTTGGATGCGGATGGCCAGGACGTCACCAGCAAAATTGCTCAGGGCAGCCTGGGCGGATTACTTACGGTCCGCAATAGCGTGTTGCCCTCGCTTCAGGGAGACAGCAACCAGCAGGGCTCCTTGAATCAACTGGCCAAGCAGGTGGCCGACCGGGTGAACCAGATCCTCACGTCCGCGGTCACCCTGGGCGGGCTGGCCGGCAGTCCGCTGTTCGCCTACAATGCGTCGAGTCCGGTCATCGTCGCCGCCTCCTTGACGCTGGATCCCAACATTACGCTCGCCAAGTTGGCGCCGGCGCAGACCGGCCCGCCTGCGGTGGGCAACGGCGCCGCGCTGACGCTGTCCAACCTGGGGAATTCGACTGCGCCCGCGGATCAGATCGCCGGCCAGACGATTCTCCAGTTCTTGAGCACGATCGCGGCGCATGTGGGACAACAGGCTTCCGACGCCCATAGCGGACAGGATCTTCATACGCAGTTGCTCAGTCAAGCACGCACCATCCAGGACCAATTCTCCGGCGTTTCCCTCGATGCCGAAGCGGTGCAGGTCTTGGAACTGCAGAAGGGTTACCAGGCGGCGGCGAAAATGGTGAGTGTTATCGACAGCCTGACCACCACGCTCATCAATATGGTCACCTAGCAGAAAGGCAATGGTCCTATGATTCAGAACCTAAACATCGTGAGCCAGCAGTTCCTGGCGAATCTGCAGACGCTGCAACAAAGAATCGCCGACACGCAAAGGCAGGTGTCCTCGGGTGTCAGGATCAGTAAGCCTTCGGACGATCCGGGGGCGGTCACCGACCTTCTGCAACTGGAGTCCGATATCGGCCGCCTCAAGCAGGTGTCGAGCAACCTCAGCTCCGTCAAAGGCGAGGTCGACTCGGGGGAAGCGGCTCTGCAATCGGCGACTCAAATTATGCTGCAGGTTCAGACGCTGGCGGTACAAAGCGCCAGCAGCATAGTTACGGCAGCGACCCGGAGCGGGCTATCTGAACTGGTCGGACAAATTCTCGGACAGCTCGTCTCAGTTAGCCAGACGCAATTCGAGGGCCGCTACGTCTTCGGCGGGGACACTGACGGACAGCCTTCTTATCAAGTGAATTTGGGTAGCCCCACTGGCGTCGACCGTTTGATCACCATGTCCGCGACGCGCCAGATTCAAGATGCCACGGGCGTGACCTTCGCCGACTCCAGGACCGCTCAAGACATCTTCGATCATCGCAATCCCAATGACACCACGGCCGCCGACAACGTCTTCGCGGCTGTCAACAGCCTTCGCGTCGCATTGGCGACTAACGATCAGCCCGGGATCATTAGCGCGATCGATTCAATCCATGTGGCGTCGGACTACCTTTCTCAGCAACTCGCCTTTTATGGCAGGGTCCAGGATCAGGTCGCAACCGCCACCGACCTGGCTCACAAGTTCCAGCTCCAGTATGAAACGGCGGTGAGCACCAAGAAGGACACGGATATGGCCACCGCGGCCGTCGAACTCACGCAGGAGCAAACCAGCCTGCAAGCGGCGATACAGGCCCAGGCGTCTCTGCCGAGAACCAGCCTGTTCAGTTTCATTCAGAACGGCCAAAACTGATAAACACGGCCCGTCACTTCTTCTTTTTGTTCGGATCGGGTTTGCCCAGTGCGTACTTGTTTAGAATGACGATATCGACGCGGCGATTCTTCGCGCGTCCTTCCACCGTGTCGTTGGACGCCTCGGGCTCGTTGTCGGCGAACCCCACGATTCCCATCCGCATCTGGTCGATCTTGTAGCGGGTGCATAGCAGCTCCATCATTGCGATGCTGCGGGCGGCGGAAAGTTCCCAGTTGCTGCGGAAACGGGCTGTGTGGATCGGGACCGAGTCGGTGTGGCCTTCCACCCGCAACGGGTTGGAGAGCGCCTTCAGCGCTTCCGCCAGCTTCGCCATGATCGGATAGGTGGCCGGGTCAATCATGTCGGTGCCAGACGGAAAAAAAGCGGTCTCTTTCAAGCTGACCACCAGACCGCGTGGTTCCAGGATGACTTCGACCTTGCCAGCCTTGATCTCTTGTTCCAGTTCCGCCGTCAAGCTCTTGAGGGAAGGGGCCAATTCGAGAACGTCTTCCGCCGGGGCCTCTTTGGCGGCCCGCTGCGCGCCGCCAGGTCCCCTCATCTGCGCGTTGCCTTGCCCCTTATCGTCGACCGTTCCACCCAGGATCTTGGCAACCGCCGGAGGCACTCCGAGCGAGGTGCCGTTTTCTAGAGCCTTTTCCACCGCCTCCGATATCTCCTTGGCTCTGGCCTTGTCAGTCTGGGACGACGCAAACATCACCACAAAAAACGCAAACAGCAGCGTGATGAAATCCGCATAGGAAACCAGCCACCGTTCGTGATTTTCGGGGGCGTCGCTAGACCTCCGTCGGTTCGCCACGGCTGCTATCCTCCTGCCGCCGCGGGTTCTCCGGACCCGGCCGCTTGAGCGGCGGGCTTGGCCTTGCTCTTTTTACCGGGATGCTGGAGGAATCCTTCCAACTTTACGCGAATCAGCTTCGGATTCATTCCTTCCAGGATGCTGCCCACCCCTTCGAGCAACAACTCTTTGGCCTGCACGTCCGCGTGGATCCGGGACTTCAGCTTATTGCCAGCAGGCAAAAAGAACAGGTTCGCCGCGGCAACTCCATACACTGTCGCCACAAACGCGACTGCGATTCCCCGCCCCACCTCTTCGATATTCTCCAGGTGCTTCATGACCTGGATTAGGCCCAGCACCGCGCCGATGATTCCGATGGTCGGGGAGTAGCCGCCGGCGGCTTCGAAAACCTTGGCGTTTGCTTCCGCGTGTTTCTCGGACTGAAACAGCTCCAGCTCCATCATTTTGCGAAGTTCCTGGAGATCCGTGCCATCCACGGCCAGCGTGAGCGCCTTGCGCAGAAACGGATCTTCAATCTTGTCCAGATCTTCTTCGAGTGAAATGATGCTGCTCTTGCGGGCCTTGGTGGCGTAACCGATGATTTCCTCGATCGCCGCCTCTGGATGAATGACTTCTTCGAAAAACACGTTCTTCAGCCCCTTGGCCGCGCCCAATAACGCAGAGATGGGAGAGGTCACCATCACCGCGCCGAGCGTTCCACCCAGCACGATGATCGCGGCCGTGACTTGGATTACATCCGAGACCTTGCCCCTCTCCATGACCAGACCGCCCACGATGGCGCCGATCGCCACCACCAGTCCGCCGATGCTGGCGAAGTCGGGCCGGGACGATCTGAGCTTGGATTTACCTGCCGGTTTCTTGCTATCTGCCATGGGACGGGTGTTCTTGGGGCGGGCTGTCGGTAACGGGTTCTACCATCGAGGCCGCGGCTCGACAGAAGAATTCCTTGCCAAATATCGACTTACGAAAAGTAATCACCTTCTCTACAATCTCCTCAGCCGACTCCAGGACGATGAGCTTCTGACCGGAGGTGAGCGTGATCACCGTGTCAGGCGTCACCTCGATATGCTCGATCAGGTCCGAATTCACAATCAGCAGGCTGTGGTTCAATCTAGTCAGTTTGATCACACACATGCACCATGGGCACCCTTGTATATCGATGAAAATCCGGGATTGTTTATCCCTATATGGCCTAAGAGGGGCTCCTAGGTCCGCCTGTGCCCGACTAAAGCATTTGTCTTAGCCTGACGATGTAGGTTGTTAGAAGCAATGAACCAGCCGCACACCGACGGAAAGTTAGGCTCTAGCCTGTTGGGCCGCCAGGACACCTCCAGCCCGCAGTTCCGGCTGTTGCAGGGGGTGCACGAGACCTTTGCCCGGGCGGTCGAGACAGCCCTGTCCACCTTCTTGCAGTCCGAGATCCAGGCCGGTTTGGGAGAAATCTCGGTCGTCACTCTCGCCGATTTTAAGAAAACGCTTCCCAGCCCCACCTGTGTGATCGGACTGAGGCTTCATCCCCGGCAGGACAGCATGGTGTTGCACGTGGATTCCTCCACGGTCTTCATGCTTCTCGAATTGCTGCTGGGCGGCAAGGGCGAATCCGCGCCGGTCGCGCCGAGAGAATTGACGGAGATCGAATGGAGTCTGCTGGAAGAAGTCGTCCGGGTGCTGGTTCGCCCTCTGGGAGAGTCGTGGCGAGACTTTCACGAGACCGAGTTTGAAGTCATTTCGCTCGGAAGCGATCCCACCCTGTTGCCATGCCCCGATCCGAGCCGGCCAATGGTGCGAATCGCATTCACCCTCAAGCTGGGCGAGCAAACCGGAAGATTTGAGATGGCAGTGCCGCAGTCGTTTTTCGAAACCGCCGCGCCGCCCGATGAACCAGAGCACGCCCTTGCCGTCGCGCCGCCCCAGGCCGACCTGGACCGCAATCTGGCGCTGCTCGAGGACGCGGCAGTAGAAGTCGAGGTCAGACTGCAAGGGCCGACCCTGCAATTCGAAGAACTGATGGAGTTGAAGGCCGGGCAAGTCCTGACATTCGACTACTCGCTACACAAGCCGGTCCACGCGACGGTGAACGGCGTCG
>JBGPHB010000288.1:0-6158 GCA_041484155.1 Bryobacteraceae bacterium | reverse complement strand
CGAACTTTACGCCGCCGACAATTACCTGGGCGGGCGCGTGATGGTGTTCGACCTGGACACGTTCCAGTTCAAGCGGGGCTGGGGCGCCTACGGACACACACTCGCGGAAATGAGCACCAATGACGCGGATCGAGCCTATACCCCTGGCGGACCGATGCCCAAAGAGTTCAGGGGCCACCTCACGCTGAACATATCCAACGATGGGTTGGTCTACGCGGCGGATCGGAATGCGAACCGCATCCATGTCACCACCAAACAAGGCAAGTTCGTGAAGGAATTCATCGTGGCCCCCATGACGGGCGTGGGCGGCGCCACCGGGGGCGTGATGTTCTCGCCGGATAAGGCGCAGCGGTTCTTGTATATTTCCGATCTCACGAATAACCACATCTGGTTCCTCAACCGCGAGGACGGCAAGATCGTGGGCCAGATGGGAACCATGGGCGAAAACGGGGGCCAGTTCTTCGGGCTGCACATGATCGCGGTGGACTCCAAAGGCAACATCTACACCGGTGAGGTGTTCGCTGGCGAGCGAGTGCAGAGGTTCCTGCCGGTTAAGTGAGATTTGCAGAGAGGGCAAGAGCGAAGCTAGTGCTATCATTATCGGCGTGTTTGCAAGTTTGAAGACGCGACATCAGTGGCTGTTCGTTCTGTTCGCGCTCCTTTCGACCGGTGCGCACGCGCAATGGTTGAACTTTCCGACGCCAGGGACGCCCCGCACGCGCGAGGGCAAACCCAACCTCACCGCCCCGGCGCCGCGCGCCGCCGACGGCAAGCCGGACCTCTCCGGCGTTTGGCTCCATGAGCACACTTCCCTGGCGGAGATGAAGCGGATCTTTGGCGCCCTCGCCGACACCCGGGACAAAGTGAACGTGCCTGGCATGGAGGCGGATAGCATCTCGAAGTACGCCATCGATATCCTGCTGGACTTCAAGTCCCAGGAATCGCCGATGCGGCCCGAAGCCGCGGAAGTCATGCGCCGGCGCGCTGCCAACAGCAGCCCCGCGGACGTTTGCATGAGCATCCCCGGCATCCCCCTGGCCGGTCTCCTCTCAGAACCGATCAAGATCGTTCAGTCACCCCGGCTGACGGTTGTCTTGTATGAAGCGGGCAACTCGCACCGCCAAATCTACACCGATGGCCGCGGGCTTCCCAAGGAATATGACAAGCCGGCCTTTTTGGGCTACTCGGCTGGACGTTGGGAGGGCGACGTTCTGGTAGTGGAAACCGCCGGCTTCAACGATAAGACCACGCTTGATCAGATGGGCCACCCCCATGGCGAAGCCCTGCGCGTCGTCGAGCGCTTCCGCCGCCGCGACTTCGGACATATGGATGTCGAAATGACCTTCGAGGATCCGCAGATGTACACCAGGCCCTTTACCATCAAGGTTCCGCACGAGCTACTGGCCGACTCCGACATCTTCGAAAGCTTCTGCAACGAGAACGAGAAGGATCGCGCCCACCTTAAAAAATAGTAGGCCGTCGCATGCCCGCTTGCTAACGCGCGCGGTTCAGTGTCAGCAACTGAACCGCGACCGTCAGGAAGCGGGCTACAGAAACTACGAAAATGGTCTAGAACTAGAAAGAGAACGGTCCGCTCGCGTGCAATCGCTACGACTCGGAGACGCGCCATCCCCAGCGATTCCTCGTATAATCGGTGCAGGAGTGCTTCCGTGGCTGCGACTTCCACCAAGCTAATGACGTTCGCGGAGTTCGAGCAACGGACTCGACCCAGCGGCGTTCGCCACGAACTGCGCCACGGAGAACTGGTCCAAGTGGCTCCTCTCAAGAATCGTCATTTCCTGATCCAGCAGGTCCTGCGCGATCTTCTGGATGGCGCGGCCGCGGGCGACGGCCGGGCCTACACCGAGGTTGGATTTCGAGCGCTCCCGGAGTACGAGTACCGGACCGCGGATGTGGCGTACCTTTCCGCCGAAGAACTGGCGCGGCACCGGGCGCAGGATTACCTGATGGGGGCGCCGGATCTGGTGATCGAAGTCTTGTCGCCCTCCAACACTGCACAGGAGATGTTGGACAAGGAGCAAGTCTGCCTGGAAAACGGTTCCCGTGAGTTCTGGGTGGTTGACGCCGGTCGCCGCCAGGTCCGGGTTTCCACTTCCGACGGCCGTGTGGTGACTTACAAGGCGGGTCAGCAGATCCCGTTGGTCTTCGCCCCCGGCAAGCACCTGTCCGTCAACGCCATCTTCGAGTAAGGGGGCCACCTCGGCGCGGTACCAAGATCTCTTTCTCTTTCACCGGGCGTGATGTTCTCGGTCGAAAAGCAGCAGTGGTTCTTGTATATTTCCGATCTCACTAGTCCCCCGTCCCCGAGTCTCAGATTACGGACGCGACCCCGCCCTAACGGGCGGGGCTTGCAAACGCACGAGAAGCCCTGCCCGTTAGGGCGGGGTTCTGCTTCAGAAAATGTAGAAACGCCGCTGGGACAGGAGACTAGTAACCACATCTGGTTCCTCAACCGCGAGGACGGCAAGGTCGTGGCTCACATGGGAAACATGGACGAAAACGGGGCCAGTTCTTCGGGCTGCATATGATCACCGTGGGCTCCAGGGCAACATCTTCACGGGTGAGGCGTTCGCCGGCGAGCGGGTACAGAAGTTCCTCGTGGTTAGGTTAGATCGCAAGGCTACGGCTGCTACGTCTGTGTCCATTTGAAGATGATCCATAGCGTGGGGCAGCTTGCAAAGCTGCGCAGCGGTTGCGAACCGCCGCTCCCAGGCGGGGTCTCGCAAACCGCCGCAGGATACCAGAGGCTGCAGAAAAACGGCTTTGAGAATCGAAGACCACAGGCTAAAGGCCTGTGCCACGACACAAGATCAACACTTTGCACACCCAAGTGGCCCGCGGGCGTTTTTCAGCTCCTGCCTCGCACCGGGTCCGCCTACTTGCCCACCATGTGCAGGAACGATTTCTCGTTCTCGTTGCAGATATCTTCCATCAATTCGGTATCGAGGGCGATCTTCAGGTAGCGCTTCGCGCTCCAGGGGCGGGTGTAGACTTTGGGATCGTTGACGGTAACCTCAACTTCCAGGTTGCCGAAGTTCGGGCGGCGGATTCGTTCGGTGGTGCGGCCCTCGGCGGTGAGGGGATCGCCCTTGAGGTCGAGCCACAGGCCGTCCCGGTATCCGACCGTCTCCACCACCAGCGCGTCGCCTTCCCAATGTCCCACCGAGTAGCCCTTAAAGGTCGGATTTGGGTCTTTGGGCAGAGGGCGCCCGTCAAGGAAAATCTGGCGGTATTGCGCCATGTATTCGCTCATGATGATCACGGCATCCCCGGTCTGGGCGATTTTCTGAGGGAAGAAGTCCGCCCACTGGCGCACGGGCGAGATCGGCAGACAGCGAGTCGTCGGATCGCCTTTTCTGTTCTCTGCCAGGTTTTGCCTCACCAACGCTTCTACCCCAGGCTGATACGGAAGGGGCTGCGTGGTCCCAGCTTGCCCGGGCTCCGAACCGGTGGCGGTGACATCGAAAAGCCCGATCGAGACTCCGAACGGGACGTCGGAACAACCGAACACGGCTCCCACGCCGTTGAGGTCACAAGGAATCTTGATCGTGTTCCAGAGGCCGGACAAATCGGGAGTCTTGCCGTCGGCCATCTTCGGCGCGGGAGCGGCCAGGTCCGGCTTTCCATTCTGCGCCAAGGGAACGCGCTTGGTCTTCACTTGCGGCCATTGGGCCGACAACGGGAACACCGCGAAAGCGAATACGACCACGATGAGGCTATTCATCTTGGAACCCTCCCGAACTGTATACCATATGAAGCATGCGAAACACATTTGCCGCGTTTCTGATTTGCGCTGGCGTGGCGGCCGCGCAAGGCGCCTGCGATCGGGCGTGCTTGACGGGCATCCTGGATCAGTACTTGAATGCCATGGCGGCCAACGACTCGAAGAAGGCTCCTGTCGCGGCGAACGTCAAGTACACCGAAAACGCCGCGCGCCTGCCGCTCAATGAAGGCCTGTGGTTCACTGCCGCCGGACTGACCGGCTACAAGGTCGTTCTTGCGGACCCGCAAACCGGCGCGGCGGCATTCATCGGCGTCGTCACCGAGCACATGCCGCCAGGACAAGCGCCGCGCAACACGATTCTCGCGCTCCGCATCCAGGTCGCCAACCGCCAGATCACCGAGGCGGAGGCAGTGGTGGTGCGCAACGTGAATGAGAGGAACATGGCGAATCTGCAGACGCCGCGGCCTAAGATGCTCGAACCGCTCACCACTGCGCAGCGCCGGCCGCGTGCCGACCTGATCAAGATCAGCAACCTGTACTTCGACGCCATCGAGCAGTCGAGCGGCAGCGTGGCGCCGTTTGACGACGACTGCAATCGCCTGGAAAACGGAATGCGCACGGCCGGTCCTCCGCTTGCGGACGGCGGCCGCACGCAGCGCTGCGCCGACGGCATGAACTCGGGCGTCTTTCAGGTGATCACGGCGATCCAGCCGCGCCGTGTTCTGGTGGTCGACGAAGAAATGGGCCTGACCTTCGGCGTCTACATGTTCCAGCACAAAGGACTCACGCAGATCACCATGAAGGACGGCTCCACGCGCCCCGCGCCATATTTCGTGGGCCAGCCGGTGACGATGCCGATGGCGGAGGTGTTCAAGATCGTCAACGGCAAGATTCGAGAAGTGGAGGCGATCGGCGTCCAGATTCCTTATGGGCTCGGCCCCGGTTGGGAATAGTGCACGGATCGCCGTAGTTGTGCAGGCCGGGGCCTGCGTTACCTTGGATATGGATGGCCGCGCAGGGTTGTGAGGGCGCGATAGATTTGTTCGGCTAGCACGACACGGGCTAGCTCGTGGGGCATGGTCAGGGGGGACAGCGACAGAAGCAGGTCTGCGCGGGGTTTCCACGTCGCGGGTAAGCCGTCGGCGCCGCCGATTACGAAGACCACATCGCGTGCTTCGCGTTCGGCTTTTTCGATCAAGACTGTGAAGCGGGGCGAGTCTAGAGGGCGGCCATCGGGATCCAGCAGGACCTTCGTCGCAGAGGGGTGCTTTGACCAGAGATCGAAACGCTGTGGGCGGATCTCATGCATTTCGCACTTAACGAAGCGTGCGGAGCGCTTGATGTACTCCTCGGCCATGGCGTTCGCGTGGGCGTCGCGGGGTTTGCCGATGTAGTAGACGATCAGCTTCACTTCTTGCGGAAGAAGGGGATACTGTCCCGGGTCTCTAGGAACTCGACGGCGTCGCCGATCTGGACGCGATCGCCGGCGATTCGGGCGGTCAGGCGGCCGCCGCTCGCCAACGTGATGATGGCGAGTTGATAAGGAGCATCCGCCACGAACTGCTCGGGCGCGGCGTGGACTACGGTTTCGGTATAGACTACGCCTGGACTCATGGGGCGCTCAGGACCGTGACGACCGCCGTGGCTCCGGAGCCGCCCAGATTTTGCGCAAGACCCAACGAATTGCGCTGGACCTGCCGCTCGCCAGCCTCGCCGCGAATCTGAACGGCGACGTCGCAGATTTGAGCCACTCCGGTGGCGCCGACTGGATGCCCTTTGGATTTGAGGCCGCCGCTGGTGTTCACCGGGCGCTCGCCTCGCAGGCACGTGCGGCCTTCGAGCACGTACGGGCCGCCTTCACCTTTCTTCACGAAACCGAGGTCTTCGGTGGCTAGAATCTCGGCGATGGTGAAGCAATCGTGCACTTCGGCGAACTGAATATCCTGTGCGGTGACGCCGGCCATTTTGTAGGCTTTCGCGGCGGCCGCCTGGACTGCGCGGAAGGTGGTGATGTCCTCCTTTTCATCCAGCGCGACTTGGTCCGACGTCTGGGCGACACCCAGAATCCTGACGGGTTTGGCCGTAAACTCGGAGGCGCGCTCGAGGGGAGCGATCAAGACCGCGGCTGCACCGTCGCTGATCAGCGAGCAGTCGTAGACCGTCAGCGGCTCGGAGATGGGTTTGCCGTTCAGCGCCTGCTCCATGGTGATGACCTTGCGCATGTGCGCCTGCGGGTTCTTCGCGCCGTTAGAGTGGTTCTTCACGGCAACGGCGGCCATGTGCTCGCGGGTGGTTCCGTATTGATACATGTGGCGGCGCGCGATCATGGCGAACAGCGCGGGGAACGTGGCTCCGGCACGGCCTTCGCCGCCCATGTCGCCCGCTCCGGCCAGAATCTCGGTGACTTTGGGGG
>JBGPHB010000287.1:0-6183 GCA_041484155.1 Bryobacteraceae bacterium | reverse complement strand
CTCGGCTGCATCGCTGTAGAGGCCCGTGAGGACGATCAACTTGTCCCGGAACGGTTGGAGTCCCGCCAGGGTGGGCGACAACTTGAATTCGGTGCCGATACCCACCGGCAGCCATTGATCGTAGATGACACCGTTCGGATGATAGACGACGCCGAGGCGGCGTATGGGAGCCGGCGCAGCAGCCGACAAGGCGGGAACCATCGCGTCGAGCAATGGCAACGCGACTGTCGCACCTAAGCCTCGAAGCACGGTGCGGCGCGAAATGGCCTTACGGGTGACGATCATGAACCTGCCCTCCTCATTTTACCGCTCTCATCTGAAATGGCGCGCTCTTGACCATGCCCAAAACCAGCGACGACCAGCGGTAGTTATCGGCGGCCGCGCCTCGCACTATCCCGCGAACCGCGGGAGCGTCGTAATATTCAAGGCCGCGGCCAAGCGTGTAGGTCAGCAGCTTTGCGGCCACTGCCTGGACGAACTGCCGCTCTTGTGCCACCAAGGCGTGCTGGAGCGCCGCCGGTCCTTCAACCTTTGAGCCATCCAGCAGCACGCCGGATGCGTCGATGGCGCGGCCCGCGTCGGCTGTGCGCCATTGCCCAATGGCGTCGAAGTTCTCCAGGCTGAACCCCAGCGGATCCATGCGGGAATGGCAACTTGCGCAGACGGGGTTCGAACGATGCATTTCGAGCATTGCTCGTACCGACAAAGGTTTGCCTTCTTTGTTGCTCGCCTCGAGCGGAGGGACATTGGCAGGCGGCGCCGGCACGGGTGCGGCAAGAATATTTTCCAGCAGCCACTTCCCGCGGATGGTCGGCGAAGTTCGCGTGGTGTAGGAGGTGACGGCCAGCACGCTGGCCTTGCCGAGCAACCCAAAACGGTTCTCATCGGTGAGTTTCACCGGCCGGAAGTGGCTCCCGTAAACCCCACCAATTCCGTAATGCCGGGCCAACTGCTCATTGAGGAAAGTCTCATTCGACGTGAGCAGATCGACCACGCTGCGGTCCTGGTTCAATTGAGCGTCGAGAAACAACTCGATTTCTTTCACGAAGGCGTTCCGTAGATTGTCGTCAAACCACGGAAACTTCGTGCTCTCCGGGTTGAGCAGCCGCACGTTGCGAGTCTGCAGCCACTCAGCGAAAAAGTTCTGCACCAGGGACGCACGCGCACGCGGGTCGGCGAGCATACGCAAAACCTGCCGGTCGAGGACCGCCGGCTCCTTCAATCTCCCGCGGATCGCCAAGTCGAGAAGTGTGTCGTCCGGGATGCTGCTCCATAGAACGAACGACAAGCGCGAAGCCAGCTCAACATCTGAAATACGATAGATCGCACCCGGAGCGGCCCCGGAGGGATCGGCCTCGATGCGGAACAGAAAATCGGGACCGACGAGCACGCGTTCTAGCGCGGCACGAATCCCCTCGTCGAAGGTTCCAGCCGTTCGGGCACGCTTGTAGAAAGTCAGTAGCGTCTGCACGTCGTCGCTGGTGGCGGACCGCCGATACGCACGCCGTGCCAATTTCGACACAATCTTGGTCGCGCAGGGGAGTTCTTCGCCGGCGTTTTCGGGATGGCACACGAAGAGGAGCCGCCGGCTCGGCGAGTCTTGCGGCACTTGAGCTTCATATGGGCCGCCAATCAGGATCGACGAGATGGCGGCGGGAGCGGCGGGGGTGTCGGATTGGCGGCTCCACAGCGGAATATGATCTGGGCCCACGCCTTCCGGCTCGGCATTGTCGGATTTGAGCATCGTGGCGACCACCTGGCGCAAGCCGGCTTTCACCGGGACTCGCACCTGCAACGCCTCATCGCCGTCATACAGCGGATTCTTCGCCGGCCCCACAATGATAGGCACGGTCGGCCCGCCGAGCGTGAATTGCCCGACACGTCTTCCATCCACACGGATTTCAAATCGATTCGCCACGTTCAGGCCGCGGATGATGCTGTCAAAGGTTCTCTGTAGGCGAATCTTAAAGACATATTCCCCGTCCACTGGAAAATAGTGGCGCGCGGCGATCCCGCCCCGCGTTCCCAGGGGAAAATCTTCATCCAGACGCTCCGTCTGCCGAAGGTAGGTTTGCTCGTTCGAATTGCCCTTGATCGCACCGTAGCGCTCGAATGCCGGAGAAATGGTCGAATCGCCAACGGCCTGGCGCGCAATCTTAGCCGCCGCGGATACGTATCGATCTAACAGGGCCGGCTGTATCGAGAGCGCCTCGGCGTTGGTGTCGAATCCGAACGCCTGCGCGTCCGGCGGCAACATCGCCTCGGCATCGACGTCCACTGCGATCAGATCCCGCACCGCATTGGCGTACTCGGTGCGATTGAGCCGATGGAGGCCGGCGGACCGGCCCGGATTCAGGTGAGCCGCCGCGGCGCGGTCGATTTCCGACTCCAGCCAATTGGCTACGGTATCGTAGGTGGCGTTATCCGGCCGCCGAATGCCTGGGGGCGGCATCGAGCGGCTGCGCAGTTTCACGATCACCTTTTCCCACGTCTCTGCCGAGCTGGCCGGGTGCTCGGCGTCCGCATCGTCCAAAACGAGGTTGGCGGTCCTGACCTTCTGGTTGTGACAGGAGACGCAATACTTGGAGACCAGTTCGCTCGCAGGAGTTGTTCCCCAGGCAGTGAAGCAGATTGCGGCAAACCCTAACAGCAGTTTTGTCATCGGGGTATCACTCGGCGCGGCACTTGTTCTGAGCCTGGCAGGGGTGTCCGAGCTTGGGATCGGCGCCGTGCTTGAGGAGCAGATCCGCGCCCTCTTTGTTATAGAGGACACCACCGAGCCGGTCGCCTTGACCGGATGCCGCAAGCCACGGCGTGACGCCTGCTTTACTGACCGCGTTCACGTCGACGCCGAGATCGACCAACTGCGCAAGCAGAGTGTTCCACCCGCGATAGGCAGGACCAAACAAGGCATTTTCGCCGAAGGTTGTCGCGCCCTTCGGGTCCACGCCGTGATCCAGCAGAAATTGGACTGCTTCGAGCGCTTGCACTTCCGTGACCGCGCTTTCCCCCACACCATGGTTAAGTCCTGTCGCAGCCATGATGGCTGTCGCATTCGTTGCGGTGACTTGTTTGGGATCCGCACCGGCCTCCAGCAGGATGCGCATCATCTCTAAGTCGTCGGCCGAGCTTGCCAGCAAGAAAGGCGTCGCTCCGACGGTATCTTCGTATCCGCCCGCAAACGTCGGTTGGGGCTTGGTCATGCGCGCGTTCGGATTTGCGCCGTGCGCCAGGAGCGCCGTTACCAGCCGTAGCTTGGCCTTGCGATCGGGAATGCCGCCCATAGGGTCTTCAAAACCATACACCGGGTTTGCGGTGAAACTCTCCCAGTTCGTTGACGCCCAATGCAGGGGTGTATAGCCGGCATCGCCGATGTTGGGATCGGCCCCTTGATCGAGCAGGAAGAGCGCGAGTGGAACTTGGCCTCTGACTGTGGCTACGAGCAGCGGAGTATATCCATTGGTCCCCGCGGTCTTGCGAACCGCGGTCGTACGGCCTGAACCCACACGGGCTGGGGCATCCGTAATTCCGCTTTCTTCGGGTTGCGTGAGGATGTTCACGTTCACTCCGGCGGCCAGCAACACGCGAACGCACTCCTGGTCGCCTTCCCGCGCCGCGAAATGGAGCGCGGTGAATCCTGGCTTGGTATGGGCTTTGAGATCGGCGTGTGCATCGATGAGTGCTTTCACCACATTCGGGTGATGCTCCGCCGTGGCCCACATCAGCGCCGTCTGGTTCTGCGAAGGCTCCTGCGCATTGATCGCAGCGCCGTACTCGAGCAACAGTCCAACTGCGTCCACGCTGCCGCTCTTCGCACAAGTCATCAGCGGGGTCTCGCCGGTGGCAATTCCCGTGTTTGGATTGGCGCCCGATTTTAGGAGCAATCGCACGAAGGCCGCGCTCCCGTTCGTACATGCCTGGGACAACGGCGTCATTCGAAAGTCATTTGCCGCGTTCGCGTTCGCGCCCGCGCGGAGCAGCAGATCAGCCGTATCGAGGTCATTCCAATGGGCGGCCCAAAGGAGCGCCGTAGAGCCGTCGTCCGACGGCGTATTGACGTCAGCGTGTTGGCTCACGAGCGAATGAATCGTCTTTCGGTCCTGATTCCTGGCCGCCTCTACCAACCGCGAATCACCGGTTGCAGCCGCGGCGGCGGCCACCAGCAGCAGCGTGAGCGGCAACATCCTTGCCAATCGGTTGTCTATGCCTCGGTCGAACATGCCGCCCTCTCTCTCTAAAGGCCCCGAACCAACCGGGTAATCGCCCTGTGGTGCGCGAGAACGACCTAAAGTCGCCACCGGGCGTTTCGGAGGCCTGCGGCGATTATACGAGATTCGTGTAATCAGTGGGAGCGTGGTGCTGAGCGCGAGCGCTTGCACCGACGCCGAACGGCTGGTGAAGGATGCCGCCTTGCGGCTGCTTGAGGAGGATGCCCGCTTTCGTACCGCCGTGCGGGAGGGATTGCACAGGCCGACCGGGGCGAGTTCATTGACGAAGAAGACATGGACGCCCGCCTAGGGCAGATGCTTCGATCATAAACGCGCATCCGCTGGACGCCAGCCGCCGCAGCGGACCTACTGCATATTAGTGATTGGCTCAAAGATCACCATCCGCGTTACCGGCAACAGACGATACGCAGAGTGTATGCTGTACGCGCCGGGGAAGTGCCTCGCCCATTCAAACACCTGGGCAGGTTTGACATCATGATGTCTGCAATGATAGCATCGCGGTGTGCGGACTACTCTTTCCCTGGATGACGATGTCGCGAGTCTCCTCAATAAGGAAATTCGGCGCTCCGGCGTGTCGTTCAAGCAGGCCGTCAACGACTTCCTCCGGCTGGGCTTGATGGCGTCCAAGAACCAAAGCCGGAGGGCGTTTGTCGTGAGTCCACGGCGGCTGGGGCTTCCTCCGGGACTGAATTATGACAATATCGAGGAGTTGAACGAGCGGCTGGAAGGCGCGGCGCACAAGTGATTGTACTCGACGCCAACCTTCTTCTGTACGCCTACGACGCGACCTCGGCACATCACGCGAAAGCTCGCAAATGGATCGAACGCGTGTTTTCGGGCGGGACGCCGGTGGGGCTGCCCTGGCAAACGGTCGCGGCCTTTTTGAGGATCATGACCAATCCAAGGCTCCCGGGTGAGCGGTTGACTCTGGAAGAAGCGGCGGGAGTGGTCGATCAGTGGCTGGAGCAACCGAACGTCCGGTTGCTGGCGCCCGGCGAGGACCACTGGACGCTTCTCCGCCAGGTGATGATCGACGGGCAAGGCCGCGGGCCGCTGATTACCAACGCTCAACTCGCCGCGCTGAGCATCGAGGACGGAGGCGTGCTCCACACGACCGATCGCGATTTCGCCCGATTCCCTGGCCTACGGTGGACAAATCCGCTAGCGCTGCCGTCCTGACCCTAGCGCCAGTGAACAAGGGGGGCCTTGCCCCATGCAACATCAGCCTGGAGAGCACAACGTGGGAAGATATAACAAACGGATCGAGTAGACGACTTAAGTTCCGTGTCAGATGGGCCGTCATGGGGGAGTTATGCGCGGGCTAAAGAAGAAGATCGGAATGATGTTTGCCGGTGCGCTGGTGTGTGCACACGCCCAGTGGTTGAACTATCCCACTCCCGGCACCCCCCGAACGCAGGACGGTAAGCCGAAGCTTTCCGCACCCGCGCCGCGCGCATCCAACGGAAAGCCGGACCTTTCCGGAGTCTGGCAGACCGAGCCTGCGCCTTCCGGCGAATTTGAGCGGCTGTTAGGTGACGCGAGTGCCTTCGTCGTACCTGGAGACGACTTCCGTACCTTCTCCAAGTACTTTTTTAACGTCCTGGCCGATTTCAAACCCGAAGAGGCGCCCATTCGGCCGGCGGCCGCCGAACTGTCCCGGAAACGCGTGGAGAGTATGTTAAATCCATCCTCCCACTGCCTGCCGATCGGCATACCAGGCGCCGGGCTCCTGTCCTATGCTCCTTTCAAGATCGTTCAAACGCCGGGATTGATCGTGATGATGTACGAGGTGGACAACACGCACCGTCAGGTGTACACGGACGGACGAAAGCTTCCCGACGATCCTCAACCGGCATGGCTGGGGTACTCGGCCGGCAAATGGGAAGGCGATACGTTGGTGGTGGATACGGCGGGATTCAACGATAAGAGCTGGCTGGACGTGTTCGGCCATCCT
>JBGPHB010000286.1:0-6190 GCA_041484155.1 Bryobacteraceae bacterium | reverse complement strand
GCACGCATCGACCGCTAGTGCGATGAAGCTACATTTCACGCAAAGACGCAAAGTTCGCAAAGACAACAACAGGTGTTTCTTCTTTGCGGCCTTTGCGTCTTTGCGTGAAATGTAGCCTCCAGATCTTAAGTGAAATCATGACTCAGGACACTAGTCTAGCGCACACTACCAGATCGTCTCGACGCCGTACTGCCGGATCTGGGGATCGCTCGTGACGATCGGCAGGCTTTCGACCTGCCCCTGCGCGACCAACATCCGGTCAAAGGGATCGCGATGATGAGACGGCAGACTCTCGGGCGCCAGCAACTTCAATTTGCCGGTATGAATCTTGAAAAGGGCTGCTGTGTTCCACCAGAAGACCACGCGTCGAGCAACAGCTTCATTTCGACGGTCCGTACCAATCGGCCAGCTCGGACTTGGACATGGTGTTGAAGTTGTCGGCGATCCAGAGTTTTCCTTTGTCGATGCCGGGGACCCTTTTGACTGAGAGGGGCGGGCGCTCCGGGACTAATCGGGCTACGGGCTTTCCGGCTTTGGCGATCACGATTTCCTCGCCTGCCATTACTCGGGCGAGGAGCTTGGAAAGGTGGGTTTTTGCATCGTGAATGTTTACGGAAGTGGCCATAGACTTAAGTTACTCTATCCCACGGGGTTTGAAGACGGGGCAAAAAGGGTACAGGCACGAATTTCGCAAAGGCGGCGAAATTCAAGCCAGTCCCCTTTTGCGAATTAGCGGGTCACGATGAGATTGACGGCGCGTTCGCCGCCGATGCGGCCGCTCTTTGGCGCCAGACCGAAGGCCACGCCGCCCGTCCCGTTATTCGAACCGTTGGTGGCGGGAATCGTGACCGTCTGGGTCGCGGCACTCCCCTGGATGAAGGTCAGTACGGCATGGTCCAACGTGGCTTGGACGGTCGAACCGCTCACGGCCACTTCAAGTGTGTGGAAGACCGTGTTGTCGAAGCTGGCAGGCGTGGCGGTGGCGGCGACGGCGCTGTTGGTATTGGAATTCACGACAGCAACAGCCCCGGAACTATCGAGCTGGACCCAGTATCCAGCGGAATCACCCCCCAGGATGCCGTCCGCGGCGGCTGCGCCTCGGTTGCGGAAATACGGGCCGGCTACGCTGCTGTTTCCCGATGAATCGCGCGGCGGCAACAGGAGGTCCACTACCATGTTCAAGTCCTGGCCAATGTCTTGGCCGCGGAAGGAGCAGGAGCCGTTGGAGCCAGGCTGTCCGAACTGAACTCCTCCGTAACCGGTTCCGTTGTTCTGGAGAGCGTTCGACACGATGCTGGCGCCCGAGAACACTGGAATATAGCAGTAGGCTCGGGTTCCGCCCAGACCCAGGTCGGTTACGCCGAGTGAGTTCTGGCCGGCATCCGCGCGGCGGAAGGTATCCGAGCTGAGAACGATAGCCGCGACCGCGCCGCTGCCCTTCACCGCGAAGACAATCGCCGAAGCCGACGGATCGTCCCCCTTGAAGGTAATCGTCGCCGTGTGGGGCGCCGAATCGATGGGTGCGAACCGGACGTTCACTGCCTGCTGCGATCCCGGATTGAGCTTGAAGGCCGCCGGCTGCACGGTGAACGGGCTGGACGCGATGTTCGCGGCAGTCAATGTGACCGAAGCGGAGCCGGTGTTGCTCACCGTGACGGTAAGAGTCTTGGTCTGGCCCGACGTGACCGTGCCGAAATCGAGGCTGGCCGGCGATGCGTTCAGGACAGGCACTCCCGGGACGCCGGCGCCGGAAAGCGTCACGACCAACCCGGCCACGGTGAGAGTACCCGTCTGTGCGCCGGTAGCGCTCGGACTGAAGCGAACCGTCAACTTCTGGTCGGCGCCGGCCGGCAGGCTGCACGGAACAGAAGGCGCGGTGACCGTGAAGTTCGGGTTATTCACCGGCAGTATGGATTCCACCACCGCAAAAGCGGTCCCGTTGTGAATCGTGAGCGACAGATCCTTACTGGTACCGCTCGGCACATTTCCAAATAGCATCGTGCTTGCATCTGCCGTGATGGACTTCAAGTTCGCGCCGTTCAAAGCGCCCAGGTCGTAGGCGGCCGACAGGCCCGCGTCGTTTTGCACATCAGCGGCAGGGTTTTCCGGATCGTCCAGATAGACCAGCACCGCATCCTTGCGCGCATAGGGGCCGTTTTCGGCAAGCCTCGAAAACGCGGTGGGCGGGAAGGAAACCACGATGTCACGCTCGCCGGTATCCAGCGCCACCACGGCGCCGGACTTGATCGCTACGCCGGAGCTGGATACGAAGGATATGCCGAACTGATATTTGCCGGCTGTCTGCACGTTGACCCTGGCGGTGACAACGACTCGGTCGACGATGCCATCGCCATTGTCATCGGCGGCCCAGTCTTGGAAAGAAATAAACTTCGCCAGCGCCCCGAGCACGCGAAACGTGGTGCTGGCAGTCCGCGAAAACGCAATCCCGGAGGTGGATGTACCCGTCACCTGCACCGCAGCCGTGAAGTGCCCGGGTCCGGCTGGCTTGAAGGTTCCAATATAGACACCGTCGCCAGTGGCGTCATGAATCGGTCCCGAGTCCGTCATCGCGGAACGGACCGGAGGAGAAGAAGCATCCGTGGCATCGCCCACGCTGAGCATGGCCGTGGCGCCTGTGACCGGTGTTGATCCATCGTAGACCATTCCGGAGAGCACGACATATTCGCCAACCTGGTAGGAGGCCTTACCGGTCAATAGTCCCGCTCTCACAGTGGAACTGGAAAAATATGATGCGATGACCAGCGTGTTGCCGGCGGCCGCGGACGGGTCAATCTTGATGATGTAACTACCCGGCATCGCATTCCCCGGCAGTTGAATCACCGTATGCGTGCCGGGCACGGCCAGCGATCCGGGGATCATGCCGTTCGCGAATGCGCCGGCTTGAAGAACCTCGTAGCGAAAGCCTTGGCCCGAGGCATTGTCTCTTCCGATTTCAACTCCGTTCGGAACCAGAAGCGTAACCACGACTCCAGCGTCGGAAGATACGACGTCGAATACGTCCTCGCCCGCCAACGACGGGTCGGCCGTGAAGACCAGCGTTGCCGGACCGAGCGCGGGTGAGACGGTCGTGGCGCGCAGATCCCGGTTGGTCAACGGGTAGTCCTGGGCGCCGGCGTGCATCAGGAAGGTCCCGGCGGCCAGAGCTGTTAAGAATCCTTTGGGCATTCGCATGGATACGCCTACTGGACTGGCTGGGCCTTCAGAATCGCGGCAATCACAAACTTCGCGACGTCAGGGTGGGCAATAGTGGAGTGGTTGGCCTTCACCGAGGTGATTTCGACAAAGGGCGGGACACTCGCTTCATGGACGTTCACGGCAAAGTCGTTCGGAATGAACTCTGGCGATAGCTTCTCGCGAACAATCCTGACTGGGACCGTGACGGACGTTTCCCCAATCAGGGTGGTCACATTGATGGTTTCGGGGTGGGTGGAAACCACGTTTCCAATGAGGCGGTAGACCTGCTCCACCAGGAACGCCCAAGTAGTGTTCGCGTGGCTGCCCTGGCCGGGAATTCCGGTAGTCTCGGTGAACTCTATGGTGGGGTTGCCAGCGAGTGATTTGCTGTTGTCCACATTGGCGTCCGCGGAGATAGATTGGTACACCACGGGGCGTTCCTCGCCGTCCACTGTGAGATGAGTGGGCAGCAAGGGTATATTCGTCCGGTTGAAATCCTCGACGAACGAAACCCGAATATTGGTGGTACCGGGGTTCGGTGGACTCTGTTGGCCGATGAGCGTGCGCGTGGTGTCGTCGGAGTCCGTGGCCGAGGCGCCTACCGCGTCCAGTTGATAGTCGGGTCCAGCGGAGCCGCGATGCGGAGTGCTCAGGGTAGTCAACGAGAGCACACCGAAGTTGGGTGGAATCGTTCTGGCGAGAAAATCGCGACTGTCCAGACCTCCCTTGCTGTGGGCCACGATATGAACGTGCTTGGCGCCGAACTCCGCCGCTATCCTCGGGATGAAAGCTGCCAATAGATCTCCGTTGGTGGCGATGGTAGCGGTCTTCATGCTGATGCTGTTGTCGTAAACCAAGCTCGCGTCGTCGAAAGCGCCGATGAAGCGGAAGGGCATCTGCAGACGGGTTTGGTCACCGAGAATCGCTCCGGCCCAGAACTGGCCGCCCTGGCCGTCGTCGCCTTGCCCGTTGCCGTGAACCATGATGACCGGAGCAACCGCGCTGAAACTCAACTCGGCCCAATCGGAGGCCGTGCACCAGTTTTCCTGGCCGAACGGGCTTTGTGTGTCGACCTGGATCTCGATCACGTTGTTACCAGGCGTGGGCGCTTGTCCTGAATTGCGCTGGCCGAAGTGCAGAAACGAGATCGGTACGTCGAAGGAGTTCAGCGTCCAGGCTTCGTTGGGTCCCGTGAGGGAAGCCTGGCCGCCCAGAAATCCGATCTCCTTCCCATTGAAACGGATGTGGTCTTGGGTCTCGCCGGTAGAGCCGGTCAGGATACGATGGAACACCGGCAGCCTCAGCGTGGCGACCTGCGAGATGACGTGGGCATCCATCAAGAGCTGAGCGTTTGACAGCGTACCGTCGCCGGCAGCCGCGCCCACGACGCGATTGATGTTGACCGGTATGGTCAGCGGGCCGCCTGTGGTGGTCTCGCACTTCGACGGGCTGCGTCCCACGAAACGTGAATCCGTAGTCTGCCGCGGCGCCAACGGATCGGCCGGCACGGCCCCCGGCGCGGCCGTCGTCGTTGTAAAGAGGTACGTGGAGGCGATATCGGCTTCGCTGTTCGAATACCCGCGACCTTCCGCGCCCTGCAGGTAGACCGCAACGTAGGTGTAAACCGTGACGGTATAGCTTGTGCCAGCCGAGGAGCCATTGTCGATAAGCAACTGAGTGAACGTGCAAGGGTGTGCCAGCGGAAAATCGGTCGGGCCAATCGGGAGACTCTTTGTGGGGATACCCGAGCCCGGACAACCTACAGGGAGACCCCAGACGTCGACCGACCCATAGTATTTAGAGTCGGGAACGGTCCAGTGACCGCTCAGCTTGACGCTGGTAGCGACCGGCGTGGCCGGCTTGAAATCGGAGTGCGCCGAAGGCTCCAGGATTGCCGCCGGAATCGTGTCTGGAAATTGGATATCGACTTGGCCGGTGATGGATGACCCGTTGCAACTCGTTTTTAGCGGGAGCGTTGCCGAGGCGGCCGTGTAGGTGGCATCGCTCCGTACCAGGCCGCCACAGGTGCCGTTATTCCAGAAAGTCACCTTGTGCTGCTGGAACTTCCCGGTGTAAGTTGCCTGGGCCCACAGCCCCCCGCAGCCCGTTAGAAGCATCGCCGCAACGCCACGAATTCCTGGTCCCATCAAGTGCTTATCGACCGAAACCGTCGCGGACGACATTTAAAAAAGGCCTTAGATCACTGGGAAATCCAGCCCGCTACTCGCCGAGCCCCGCTGGCTTAAGATGAGTAAACCGACATGGACCTCCGGAATCGTGTGAAGCACCTGCTGAAAATGTGCGGCCATGCGTTCTTCAGCACCATTCACGAGCGGTTAGACGCCTTGGAGCGGCAGGCTCGGAACGCGAGCTTCCCGGAAACACAAGCGGCTCTGCTGCAAGCGTCCATTCACACCGTGGAGAAGCTGCACGAGCTGACGGACCACGTGGTTGTGGATTCCGGGTTCAATGACTCGGAAGTCAGCCTGATGGAGTTTCTCTATTCGTATCTGCCGACCCGGAGAGTGGTCCTGGTAGGGGTGATCGATTGTCGAGTGCCGGACTGGCTCGAAGTGTCCGAAGACGGTGATCTTGCCATCGCCGGATTTCGCGGCAGGCTGGAGGGTGTGGTGGCGGAAATGAGGAGCCGGGGCTATCCGTGGCACATCGTGTTGTATAGGATTCCGGGCAGCGATCGAGTTGGGTACTACTCAAATTACGCGCATGCGGTGCCGGACTCGTGGGGGAATGTATTCTTCTTTCGGGATTACGGAGTTTTCGCACAGGCACAGGATTGGTGTTCGGCGGTGCTGCGTCGAACCTATTTCAAGCCGAAGGCCTGAACGTTGGCGTGTTGTCTTCTCAGCCCGCTCCCTAACGGTCGCGGTTCGGTAAGGGGCTGATTACCCACAGTGCCTACACCGAACCGCGACCGTGAGGGAGCGGGCTGAACGGCCTCTACTGCAAGCTACGGAAGTACTCAACCATCGAGTCT